>NZ_CDRNIL010000159.1:0-2402 GCF_977014125.1 Massilia phosphatilytica | reverse complement strand
TGACCTACTGGTACGACGTATTGCTAAGGTTAAAACAAGGCAGGTAACTTCGGATGATCCAGCACCTGGTGCGCAAGCTCTACCAGAACAAGGTGCTGTGCGGCTTTGCCGGCGGCACGGCCGACGCCTTTACGCTGCTCGACCGCTTCGAAGCGAAACTGGAAAAACACCAGGGCAATCTGCTGCGCGCGTCGGTCGAACTGGCCAAGGACTGGCGTACCGACCGCGTGCTGCGCCGGCCTGGAGGCGATGCTGCTCGTGGCCGACCGCGAAAAAACCCTGATCATCACCGGCAACGGCGACGTGCTCGAACCCGAGGACGGCATCGGCGCGATCGGCTCGGGCGGCATCTACGCCCAATCGGCCGCCAAGGCCCTGCAGGAAAACACGGATTTCGCGCCGGCGGACGTGGTCAAGAAAGCGCTGACCATCGCAGGCGAACTGTGCATCTATACGAACATGTCGCACATCATCGAGACGCTGGACTGACCGGCCTCTCCCGCAAGCAAGCATTCATGAGCACACATATGAACATGACTCCGTCCGAAATCGTCTCGGAACTCGACAAGCACGTCGTCGGCCAGGGCAAGGCCAAGCGCGCGGTATCGATCGCGCTGCGCAATCGCTGGCGCCGCCAGCAGGTCGAGGAACCGCTGCGCCACGAGATCACCCCGAAAAACATCCTCATGATCGGCCCGACCGGCGTCGGCAAGACCGAGATCGCGCGCCGCCTGGCCAAGCTGGCCGATGCGCCGTTCATCAAGGTCGAAGCGACCAAGTTCACCGAAGTCGGCTATGTCGGCCGCGATGTCGACACTATCATCCGCGACCTGATCGACATCGGCATCAAGCAGACCCGCGCCAGCGAAATGAAGAAGGTACGCCAGCGTGCCGAGGACGCGGCCGAAGACCGCATCATCGACATCCTCGTGCCGCCGGCGCGCGACTTCGGCTTCAACGTCAGCGGCGACAGCAAGGAAGGCGGCGACGTCACGCGCCAGACCTTCCCGCAAGCGCCTGCGCGAAGGCGCCCTGGACGACAAGGAAGTCGAGATCGACGTCACCGAGGCATCGCCCCAGATGGAAATCATGGCGCCGCCGGGCATGGAGGAAATGACGGAACAGATCAAGTCGATGTTCGCCGGCGTCGGGGCGGGACGCAAGAAGCCCCGCAAGATGAAGGTGAAGGAGGCCATGAAACTGCTCGTCGACGAGGAAGCCGCCAAGCTCATCAACGAAGACGAGATGAAGCAGAAGGCGATCACGAACGTCGAGCAGAACGGCATCGTGTTCCTGGACGAGGTCGACAAGATCGCGTCGCGTTCGGAACACGGCGGCGCCGACGTCTCGCGCGCGGGCGTGCAGCGCGACCTGCTGCCGCTCGTCGAAGGCACGACGGTGAACACGAAGTACGGCATGATCAAGACGGACCACATCCTGTTCATCGCGTCGGGCGCGTTCCACCTGTCCAAGCCGTCGGACCTGATCCCCGAGCTGCAGGGCCGCTTCCCGATCCGCGTCGAACTGGAATCGCTGTCGATCGACGATTTCAAGAGCATCCTGACCTCGACGGACGCCAGCCTGACCAAGCAGTACGAGGCCTTGCTGGCGACGGAAGGCGTCAAGCTGGAATTCGCCGACGAGGGCATCCTCCGGCTGGCCGAGATCGCCTATTCCGTCAACGAGCGCACCGAGAACATCGGCGCGCGCCGCCTGTACACGGTGATGGAAAAGCTGCTGGAAGAGATCTCGTACTCGGCCACCGACAAGTCGGGCCAGACGCTCGTCATCGATGCGGCCTATGTCAACGAACGGCTCGATGCGCTGGCGGTCAACGAAGACCTGTCGCGCTACGTGCTGTAAGGTCGGCACGGGCCGGAAAGGAGGCGGCGATGGCAAACAAGGCATTGGCAACCCGGCAGAAGATGCGGCTGCGCGTCGAGCCGACGCCGCCGATCAAACCCCGCAACCCGTTCGCCGGCTTCGCCAAGGCGCGCGCGGCCAGGTCGCGCGAGAAGACCACGGCCAGCGAACGGGTTGCGGGGTTTGATCGGCGGCGTCGGCTCGACGCGCAGCCGCATCTTCTGCCGGGTTGCCAATGCCTTGTTGCCATCGCCGCCTCCTTCCGGCCCGTGCCGACCTTACAGCACGTAGCGCGACGGGCCTTCGTTGACCGCCAGCACCATCAAGCCGTCGCTTGACATAGGCCGCATCGATGACGAGCGTCTGGCCCGAGCTTGTCGGCGGCCGAGTACGAGATCTCTTCCGGCCACTTTTCCCCATCACCGTGTACAGGCGGGCGGCCTCGGTCGCTCGTTGACGGAATGGCCATCTCGGCCAGGACCTCGTCGGCGACCCCAGCTTGACGCCTTCCGTGGCCAGCAAAGGCCTCATTGCTTCAT
>NZ_CDRNIL010000158.1:0-7724 GCF_977014125.1 Massilia phosphatilytica | reverse complement strand
GCTATCCTATGTTCATCCGTTAACCTTAGGTGCTGGAATCGCTATCCTATGTTCATCCGTTAACCTTAGGTGCTGGAATCGCTATCCTATGTTCATCCGTTAACCTTAAGGTTAACGGATGAACATAGGATAGCGATTCCAGCACCTAAGGTTAAAACGGAGGAGTTAGTTGGATGATCCAGCACCTAAGGTTAAAACGGAGGAGTTAGTTGGATGATCCAGCACCTAAGGTTAAAACGGAGGAGTTAGTTGGATGATCCAGCACCTGTAGCGCACCGCCGCGCGGCACTCGTCCGGTCCGTTGCACACGCCCTGCAGCGGCCCGGCCGGCGCGAGCTTCTGCGGCGGGATCGGGTCCTGGTCGGCATGACCGCCCGTCGACCCGATCGCATAGTTCGACACGAGCATGCGCGGCCCCGGCACCTTGCCCGCGTCGATGGCGTTGCGCAGGCCGAGCGCGATCCAGTCCGTCGATCCGACGTCGCGCACGGACGTGAAGCCCGCCTCCAGCGTGATGCGGGCGTAATAGGCGCCATACAGCGCCTGCTCCGCCGGGAAGCGCATCATGTTGTCGAAGAAGTCGCCGTACCAGTCGTCGCTCGACTGGCCGGACAGGTGGACGTGCGCGTCGATGAAGCCCGGCAGCAGCGTGGCGTCACCCAGGTCGATGACGTCGGCGCCGGCCGGCACCGCGGCCTTGTCGTTCTTGTCGCCCTGCGCGATGCGGACGATCTTGTTGCCGACGATAGTCAGTTGCGGATGCTCGACCAGCTTGCCGCTGGCGCCGTCGAACATGCGCGCGGCGCGCAGCACGACCGTGTGCGGCGTCGGCGACATGGCGTCGGCCGCCCAGGCGTTGGCGGACAGCAGGGCCAGGGAAGCGGCGAGGATGCGGAATCGTGTTGTCATTGGCGGCAGCCCATCGGTAGGAAAGCGCCGATGTTACGCCGGGATGTTTTTATGAACAACGTATTCCGATGCGGCAGTGCGGAACGCGGCATCATTTGCTAACCTCACAGGCATTCCACTACCGACCGCCTCCATGACGCCGCGCTGCCAATCGATTTCCGCGAACTTCCTGATGGGTGCCGGCATCCTGCCGCTGGCCCTGTACATTGCCTGGGTCACGGCCTTCCTGCTCACCACCGTGCCGGGCCAGCCGCCCCGCGTCCCGATCATCGACCCGATCGGGATGGTGGGGCTCGGCATGTTCGCCTATCTCGGCGCGCTCGTCGTCGCTGGGCTGGGCATGGTGTGGTCATGGCTGCTGGTGCACGCGCATCCCGCACAGGGCACGCGCTGGACGCTGGTCCTGCGCGCCATCGTCGTGCTGGTGCTGGCGCTGCCGTTTGCCTTCAACTTCCTGGCCAGCATGCACCTTGTGTAATCAGTTCGACCCGCCCTGCCTTGCCACATGCTTGCCCAGCGCCGCCAGATCGAGGTCGCCGTCGCCCTGCGCCACGGCATCCTGCAAGGTCGCCTTCAGGGTCTCTCCGAACACCAGCGGCAGATGCTTGCCCTGGCCCGCCTCCACCGCGAGGCGCACGTCCTTCAGGCCAAGCGACAGCTTGAAGCCAGCCGGCGCATAGCGCGCTTCGGCGATCATCCCGCCATAACCCTTGTAGACGGGCGAGCCGGCGAACAGCGTGCTGGTGACCAGGTCGATGAAATTCGCGGCCGGCACGTCGTGCGCGCACGCCAGCGCGGTGCCCTCGGCCGTCGCCTCGATCGCGCACGCGAGCATCAGGTTGCACGCGAGCTTGACCGCGTTCGCCTGTTCCGGCTCGCTGCCGAAGCGCCACGTCTTTTGTCCCATCAGGTCGAACAGCGGCTGCACGCGCGCGATCAATTCGTCGCTGCCGCCGGCCAGGATATTCAGCTTGCCCGCTTGCGCGACATCCACCCGGCCCAGCACGGGCGCCGCCACGTAGCCGACGCCGCGTTCGACGTGCAGCGCCGCCATCTCACGCGCGAACGCGACGGAGACGGTCGCCACGTTGACGTGGATGCTGCCGGGCGCCATCGCGGCCAGCACGCCGCCGTCCAGCAGCACGGCGCGCGTCGCGTCGTCATCGGACAGCATGGTGAAGACGACGCCGGCGATGCCGCATTCGGCGGGCGTCGCGGCCGGCTCGGCGCCCAGCGCCGCCAGCGCCCGCACAGGTTCCGGGCTGCGGTTCCACACGTGCACGGGCTGGCCGGATTTCAGCAGGTTGGCGGCCATGTGGTGGCCCATGCCGCCCAGGCCGATGAATGCGATGCTCATGGATTGGCTCCTTGGTCAAAAGGATATTAGACCAGCAATCGCCAACGTCCGCTGCGCACCACGTCGTCTACAGGCGACCCGACAAGGTATCCCTGAAACAGGTGCTGTCCCAAAAAATTCCATAACGCGCCAGGCACGAACAAAAAAACCGGGACACGCGGTCCCGGTTTTCGATGCAGCCTGCGCCTGAATCAGCGCTTGCGCGGCGGCGGCAGGTCGGTGCAGACGCCTTCGTAGGCTTCCGCCGCCATGCCGATCGATTCGCCCAGGGTCGGGTGCGGGTGGATCGTCTTGCCGATGTCCACGCCGTCCGCGCCCATCTCGATGGCCAGCGCGATTTCGCCGATCATGTCGCCGGCGCTCGTGCCGACGATCGTGCCGCCGATGATGCGGTGGGTCTCGGCGTCGAACAGCAGCTTCGTGAAGCCTTCCGAACGGCCGTTGGCGACGGCGCGGCCCGATGCGGCCCACGGGAAGTGGCCCTTCTCGATCTTGATGCCCTTGGCTTTCGCTTCGTCTTCGGTCAGGCCGACCCATGCCACTTCCGGATCGGTGTAGGCCACCGACGGGATCACCTTCGCATCGAAGAAGGCCTTCTCGCCGTGCGCGGCTTCCGCGGCGACGTGGGCTTCATGCACGGCCTTGTGCGCCAGCATCGGCTGGCCCACCAGGTCGCCGATGGCGAAGATGTGCGGCACGTTGGTGCGCATCTGGCCGTCGACCGGGATGAAGCCGCGGTCGGTGACGGACACGCCGGCCGCTTCCGCGCCGATCTTCTTGCCGTTCGGGCTGCGGCCCACGGCCACCAGCACGAGGTCGTAGACCTGCGCTTCCGGCGCCGGTTGGCCCGCTTCGGCGGCTTCGAACGTGACCTTGATCCCTTCCGGCAGCGCTTCCACGCCGACGGTCTTGGTCTTCAACATGATGTTGTCGAAGCGGGCCGCATTGAACTTCTGCCAGACCTTGACGGCCTCGCGGTCGGCGCCCTGCATCAGGCCATCCATCATCTCGACGACGTCGATGCGCGCACCCAAGGTCGAGTACACGGTCGCCATTTCCAGGCCGATGATGCCGCCGCCGATGACGAGCATGCGCTTCGGCACCTGGCGCAGTTCCAGCGCGCCGGTCGAATCGACGATGCGCGGATCTTCCGGCACGAACGGCAGTTCGACCACGGCCGAACCGGCCGCGATGATCGCCTTCTGGAATGCGACGACTTTCTTCGCGCCGTCAGGACCGGTCACTTCGATGTGGTTCGGGCTCAGGAATTTACCCACGCCCTGGACCACGTTGACCTTGCGCGACTTGGCCATGCCGGCCAGGCCGCCCGTCATCGTCTTGATGACCTTGTCCTTGTAGGCGCGCAGCTTGTCGATGTCGACGTCCGGCTTGGCGAACGACACGCCGAGGTCCGCCATGTGCGCCGTCTCGTCCATGATGTGCGCCACGTGCAGCAGCGCCTTGGACGGGATGCAGCCCACGTTCAGGCAGACGCCGCCCAGCGTGGCGTACTTCTCGACCAGGACGGTGTTCATGCCCAGGTCGGCCGAGCGGAACGCGGCGGAATAACCGCCGGGGCCTGCGCCCAGCACCATCATCTCGCATTCGACGTCGACCGGACCGGTGTAGCTGGCCGCGTTCGGGATCGGTGCGGCCGGCGCCGACGGGGTCGGGTGGGCCGGTGCGTACGAATCGGCCGGCTTGTTGGCCGGTGCCTGCCGCAGCGGCAGCGGGTGCCGCGGCGGGGGCGGATGCGGCGGCTGGCGCAGCGCCGGCGCCCGCGCCGGCGTCGCCCACGGTCAGCAGCAGCGAACCTTCGTTCACCTTGTCGCCGACCTTGACCTTCAGTTCCTGCACGACGCCGGCGTGGGTCGACGGGATCTCCATGCTGGCCTTGTCCGATTCGACAGTGACCAGCGACTGGTCGACCTTGATCGTGTCGCCGGGCTTGACCATCAGTTCGATGATTTCGACGTCCTTGAAATCGCCGATATTCGGGACTTCGACTTCAACGGTGCTCATGGGCTCTCCTTACAGCAGCGTCTTGCGCAGGTCGGCCAGGACGTCGGCCAGGTAGGTCGTGAAGCGGGCGCCGGCGGCGCCGTCGATCACGCGGTGATCGAACGACAGCGACAGCGGCAGCATCAGGCGCGGCTGGAATGCCTTGCCGTCCCACACCGGTTTCATCTGCGATTTCGACAGGCCCAGGATGGCCACTTCCGGCGCGTTGATGATCGGCGTGAACGCGGTGCCGCCCAGGCCACCGAGCGACGAGATCGTGAAGGTCGCACCCTGCATGTTCGCCGGCGACAGCTTGCCGTCGCGCGCCTGCGCCGACAGTTCGCCCATCTCGGTGGCGATCTGCGACACGGACTTCTTGTCGGCGTCCTTGATGACCGGGACGACCAGGCCGTTCGGCGTGTCGGCCGCGAAGCCGATGTTGTAGTACTTCTTGAGGATCAGCTGGCCGTTGGCTTCGTCGAGCGACGCGTTAAAGTTCGGGAACTTCTTCAGCGCGGCGACGGAGGCCTTGATCACGAAGGCCAGCATGGTCAGCTTGACCGTCGACTTGGCCTTGGCGTACGACGCGTTCGATTCGACGCGCAGTTCTTCCAGGTCGGTCACGTCGGCTTCCTCGAACTGCGTCACGTGCGGGATCATGACCCAGTTGCGGTGCAGGTTCGGGCCGGAGATCTTCTTGATGCGCGACAGCGGCTGCGCTTCGGTCTCGCCGAACTTGGAGAAGTCCAGCGACGGCCATGGCAGCAGGTTCATGCCCGCGCCACCGCCCGCACCTGCCGGTGCCGCGGTCGGGCCGGCGGCCAGCGCCGACTTGACGAAGCCCTGCACGTCCTGCTGGGTGATGCGGCCCTTGGGACCGGAACCCTTCACCTTGTTCAGGTCGACGCCCAGCTCGCGCGCGAACTTGCGCACGGACGGCGAGGCGTGGGCGGCGGAGAAGCTCGCGGCAGGACCGGCGGCGGCCGGTGCCGCGGCAGGCGCCGGCGCCGGTGCGGCCGCAGGTGCCGGTGCCGGAGCGGGTGCCGGCGCAGCGGCCGGAGCCGGTGCCGCGGCGGCGGGTGCCGGTGCGGCGGCTGCAGGCGCGGGCGCCTCGCCGCCGGCGGCTTCCTCGAGCAGCAGCACGAGCGAGCCTTCGCCGACCTTGTCGCCGACCTTGACCTTCATTTCCTTCACGACGCCGGCGTGGCTGGACGGGATCTCCATGCTGGCCTTGTCCGATTCCACCGTGATCAGGGACTGGTCGACCTTGATCGTGTCGCCCGGCTTGACCATCAGCTCGATGATTTCGACTTCCTTGAAGTCGCCGATGTCGGGGACTTTGACTTCCACAATGCTCATAGTGTGTTAGCTCCGTATTCTTATCGTTAGCTCATCCGTCGCCCCTGCGCAGGCAGGGGCCCAATTTTTGCGCAATTGGTTACGCAAGCAAGCTTGGGTCCCCGGCTAGGCGGACGGCCAGTCCGGGGACGACGTACTTTAGCGCGTCAGCGCCAGAGCATTACTGGGTCACAGGATTCGGCTTGTTCGGATCGATGCCGTACTTGGCGATCGCGTCCGCCACCACCTTCGCGTCGATCTTGCCTTCCTCGGCCAGCGATTTCAGCGCGGCGACCGTGATGTAGTAACGGTTCAGCCTCGAAGAACTCGCGCAGCTTGGCGCGGGTGTCCGAACGGCCGAAGCCGTCGGTGCCCAGCACCTTGTACGTGCGGCCGCTCGGGATGTAGGCGCGGATCTGCTCGGCGAACAGGCGCATGTAGTCGGTCGTCGCGACGATCGGGCCCTCGGAACCCTGCAGCAGCCTGGGTCACGTACGGCACGCGCGGCGCGTCGAGCGGGTGCGTCAGGTTCCAGCGCTCGGCGTCCTGGCCGTCGCGGGCCAGCAGCGTCAGCGACGGGCACGACCACACGTCGGCGGCGACGCCCCAGTCGTTCTTCAGCAGTTCGGCGGCGAACACGGACTCGCGCAGGATGGTGCCGGAGCCCATCAGCTGCACGCGCTGCTTGGCCGACTTGTCGCCTTCCTGGAGCAGGTACATGCCCTTGATGATGCCCTCTTGCTGGCCTTCCTTCAGGCCCGGCTGCTCGTAGTTCTCGTTCATGATGGTGATGTAATAGAACACATCTTCCTGCTTCTCCACCATGCGATGCAGGCCGTCCTGGATGATCACCGCCACTTCGTGCGCATAGGTCGGGTCGTACGGCACGCAGGTCGGGATCGACGCGGCGAAGATATGGCTGTGGCCATCCTCGTGCTGCAGGCCTTCGCCGTTCAGCGTCGTGCGGCCCGCGGTGCCGGCCATCAGGAAGCCGCGTGCGCGGATGTCGCCCGCCAGCCAGGCCAGGTCGCCGACGCGCTGCAGGCCGAACATCGAGTAGTAGGTGTAGAACGGGATCATCACGCGGTTGTTCGTCGAGTACGACGTCGCCGCGGCGATCCACGAGCACATGCCGCCCGCTTCGTTGATACCTTCCTGCAGGATCTGGCCCGCCTTGTCTTCGCGGTAGTACATCACCTGGTCCTTGTCGACCGGCTCGTACAACTGGCCTTCCTGGTTGAAGATGCCGATCTGGCGGAACAGGCCTTCCATGCCGAACGTACGCGATTCGTCGACGAGGATCGGGACGATGCGCTGGCCCAGGCTCTGGTCCTTCAGCAGCGTCGTCAGCGTACGCACGTAGGCTTGTGTCGTCGAGATCTCGCGGCCGGCCGCGGTCGGGTCGGTGACGGCCTTGAAGGTGGCCAGCGGCGGCACGGCCAGCTTCTCGTCGGCCTGCTGGCGGCGCTGCGGCAGGTAGCCGCCGAGGGCCTGGCGGCGCTCGTGCAGATATTTCATTTCAGGCGCGTCGTCGGCCGGCTTGAAGAACGGGATCTCGGGCAGCTTGTCGTCCGGGATCGGGATGGCGAAGCGGTCGCGCATTTCGCGGATCGCCTCGTCGTCCAGCTTCTTGGTCTGGTGCGCCGTGTTGCGCGCCTCGCCCGACTTGCCCATGCCGAAGCCCTTGACGGTCTTCACGAGCAGCACGGTCGGGGTGCCCTTGTTTTCCTGGGCGTTCTTGAAGGCCGCGTAGATCTTGTGCGGATCGTGGCCGCCGCGGGTCAGGCGCCAGATGTCGTCGTCGGTCATGTTGGCGACCATCTTCAGCAGCTCGGGGTGCTTGCCGAAGAAGTGCTTGCGCACGTATGCGCCGTCCTTGGCCTTGTAGTTCTGGTATTCGCCGTCGACGGTTTCCATCATCACGCGCTGCAGGATGCCGTCCTTGTCCTTGGCCAGCAGGGCGTCCCAGCCCGGGCCCCAGATGACCTTGACGACGTTCCAGCCGGCGCCGCGGAAGTCCGCTTCCAGTTCCTGGATGATCTTGCCGTTGCCGCGCACCGGACCGTCCAGGCGCTAGGTGCTGGATCATCCAACTAACTCCTGCATTTCTTCAATGCAT
>NZ_CDRNIL010000157.1:0-6994 GCF_977014125.1 Massilia phosphatilytica | reverse complement strand
TGTAGCGCTTGGACTAAAGATACGTATTGCTAAGGTTAAAACGGAGGAGTTAGTTGGATGATCCAGCACCTAAGGTTAAAACGGAGGAGTTAGTTGGATGATCCAGCACCTGTATCCGATGCTGCGCCGCGTGTTCCGGCCTGTCCGTGCGCGGCACGGCGCTGGGCCTCGTCTCGGTCGCCATCCTCGAAGGCTGCGTGCTGGGCGCCGCCTACGCCATCGCGGGCGCGCCGGCGCCGGCGCTGCTGGCCGTGTTCACGGGCTATCTCGCGCTGGTGCCGGGCGGCGCGCCGCTGTCGTTCTCGCTCGTCGCGCTGCTGCTGCTGGGCCAGGGCCACTCCGGCGCCGCGCTCGGGCTGTTCTGCTGGGGCGCGTTCGAGCTTGTTCATGGTCGACAAATTCATCCGTCCGAAACCGTCGGCCGGCGCGTCAACCTGCCCTTCCTCGCCGTGCTGTTCGGCCTGCTCGGAGGCGTGTCGACGCTCGGCGTCATCGGCCTGTTCGCCGGGCCGTTCATGATGGCGATCCTGTTCGAGTGGCTGCGCGGCGATGACGGCGACAATACCGCTTTAAATACCAATTAAGCGCATTTTTCTAGCTCCGCTATCGACAGAAACGAGACCAGTTCGCCGC
Source organism: Massilia phosphatilytica (assembly GCF_977014125.1). Taxonomy (NCBI): domain Bacteria; kingdom Pseudomonadati; phylum Pseudomonadota; class Betaproteobacteria; order Burkholderiales; family Oxalobacteraceae; genus Massilia; species Massilia phosphatilytica. Next base: position 6,361 of record NZ_CDRNIL010000157.1, on the reverse strand, counting down.
CGCCTTGGGCAACGTTACAATACCAATTAAATACCTGTTGACAAGCCTATCAGTGCTGCCTATAGTGCCCTGACTTTCCCGGCACAGCATTCACTATGATCGACTATCTCATCGGCGTCGACGGCGGCGGCACCGGCACCCGCGTGCGCATCGCACGGCGCGCGCCCGACGGCGGCGCCGAACTGGCCCAGGGCGCCAGCGGCCCGTCCGGCCTGGGCCTGGGCATCGCCCGCGCCTGGGCGGCCGTCCAGGAAGCGGTCGCGCAGGCGTTCGCCGCGGCCGGCATCGCGCCGCCGCCCCCGGACCGCATGGCCATCGGCCTCGGCCTGGCCGGCGTGCACAATCGCCAATGGGCGCAGGAATTCGAAGCGTTTGACCCCGGCTACGCCGCGCTCGTCCTCGAAACGGACGCGTTCACGACGCTCATGGGCGCGCACGGCGGCCGGCCCGGCGCCATCGTCGCCATCGGCACGGGCAGCGTCGGCGAAGTCCTGCTGCCCGACGGCACGCGGCGCGAGGTCGGGCGGCTGGGGCTTCCCGCCGGCGACGAAGCGAGCGGCGGCTGGATCGGCCTCGCCGCCGTCAACCACATCGAGCAGGTTTTGGACGGACGCCGTCCCGCGAGCAGCTTCGCCGCCGACGTGATCGAAGCCTGCGGCGGCGACCGCGCCGCCATCCAGGTCTGGCTCGGCAAGGCCACGCAGACGACGTATGCGAGTCTGGCACCGCTGGTGCTCAGGCATGCCGACGATCCGGCCGCGCGCGCCATCCTGACGAAGGCCGGCGAGGAAGCGGCCGCCATCGCACGCGCGCTCGACCCCGACGGCACGCTGCCGCTCGCGCTGTGCGGCGGCTTGGGTGGCGCCCTGCGCGACTGGCTTCCGCCCGCGCTCGCGGCCCGCGCGAGCGCGCCCGCGGGCGATTCGGCACGCGGCGCACTGCGCCTGATCGAACTGCACCTCGCGGCATGAAAGGATTCCCCATGCAAGGCAATATCCTGACCCCGGACGGCTGGATCCGCGGCCGTCTCCACATCGAGGACGGCGCCGCGACGATCGCCGCCATCGACGGCGCGGCGGCCGATCCGGCATCCAATCCGGACGACTACATCCTCCCCGGCTTCATCGACCTGCACGTGCACGGCGGCGCCGGACGCGACATGATGGAAGGCGGCGACGCCCCGCACGTGATCGCGCGCCTGCACGCACGGCACGGCACGACGAGCCTGCTGGCCACGACGATGACCGCGCCGCTGGACGACATCGACCGCGCGCTCGCCGCGATCGGCGGCGCGTGCGAACAGCGCGGCAAGGGCGAGGCCCGCATCCTCGGCGTGCACCTGGAGGGGCCGTACATCAACTCGGGCAAACTGGGGGCGCAACCGCCGTTCGCACGCGAAGCAAGCATGGCGGAGGTCGAGCGTTTCAACGCGCAGGCGCCGCTGCGCCTCATCACCGTGGCGCCCGAGATCGACGGCCACCTGGCCCTCGTGCGCAAGATGGCCGACGCCGGCATCCGCGTGCAGATCGGCCACACGAACGGCAACTACGACGACGGCGTGCGCGCGCTGGAACACGGCGCGGCCGGCTTCACCCACCTGTTCAACGCGATGCCGGGCCTGCACCACCGCGATCCGGGCATGGTCGGCGCGGCGCTCGCGCATGCTCGGTACGCCGAGATCATTCCCGACCTGCTGCACGTGCACCCCGGCGCCATCCGGACCGCGCTGCGCTGCATCCCGCAGCTCTACTGCGTGACGGATTCCACGGCCGCCGCCGGGATGCCGGACGGCGAGTACATGCTGGGCCGCCAGGTCGTCCACAAATGCATGGGCGGCGTGCGCCTCGCGGACGGCACGCTGGCCGGCAGCACGCTCACGATGGACCAGGCGCTGCGCAACCTCGTATCCATCGGCCTCGATCTCGCCGACGCCGCGCGCCGCGTGTCGACCAACGCCGCCGACTACCTGGGCGAGACGCGCCGCGGCCGCATCGCGCCGGGCTGCTTCGCCGACCTGGTCGTCCTCGACCGCGACCTGAACCTGAAAACCGTTTATATCGAAGGAGAGCCCCTTGACCTCGCTGATGCTTGAAGAAGCCGTATCCGCGGCCGACTGCGTCGCCCTGCAGTTGTCGAACGACGCCGAGCGCTACGCGGCCTTGGGCCATCACCTGCGCAGCACGCCCTTCCACAACGCGGTGACGGTGGCGCGCGGCAGTTCCGACCATGCGTCCGGCTACCTCGCCTACCTGATCATGGCGCGCATGGGCCGCCTCGTGACGTCGCTGCCGATGTCCCTCCTCACCCTGTACAAGGCGCCGCTGCAGGCGGCCGGCACGCTCGCGGTGTCGATCTCGCAGTCGGGCCAGAGCCCGGACGTGGTGGAACCGGTCCGCTACTTCCGCGCCGGCGGCGCGACGACGGTGGCGCTCGTGAACGACATCGATTCGCCGCTCGCCCACGAAGCCGAATGGGCGCTGCCGCTGCGCGCCGGGAAGGAGCAGAGCGTCGCCGCGACGAAGAGCTTCATCACGAGCCTGACGGCGGGTGCGCGCCTCGTGGCCGAGTGGCAGCAGGACGACGAACTGAAAGCCGGCCTCGCCGCGCTGCCGGACGCCTTGCGCCAGGCCGCGCACACCGACTGGTCGGCGGCGCTGGGCGTGCTGGCGCCGGCGCGCAACATCATGGTCGTGGGCCGCGGCATCAGCTTCCCGATCGCCCTGGAAGCGGCGCTGAAATTCAAGGAGACGTCCGCGCTGCAGGCCGAGGCGTTCTCCGGCGCCGAGATCAAGCACGGCCCGATGGCATTGATCGACGACGGCTATCCGCTGCTGATCTTCGCCACGCGCGGCCCCGCGCAGGCGGGCCTCGTCGCGCTGGCCGACGAGATGCGCGGCCGCGGCGCGCGCGTGCTGCTCGCCGCGCCGGCGGACGTGCCGTCGCGCGACCTCGACCTGCCCGTCGCGAGACTGCCCCGACCTCGATCCGATCGTCGCGATCAACGCGTTCTACGTGATGGCGGCGCACCTGGCGAAGGCGCGCGGCCTCGATCCGGACAAGCCGCGCCACCTGAACAAAGTCACGAAGACGCACTGACCCAACGACACTGACACACCGATGCACACGAACGATTTGCGCCAACTGGCCGGCCGGCTGATCATGATCCGGCTGTTCGGCACCGAACTCGATGCCGGCACGGCCGACTTCATCCGCGCCAACCGCATCCGCGGCGCGTGCCTGTTCCGCCAGAACATGGTCGATGCCGCGCAGCTGACGCGCTTCACCGCCGACCTGAAGGACGCGATGGGCGACGAAGCGCTGATCGCGCTCGACCAGGAAGGCGGCGCCGTCGTGCGCGCGCTGTGGGTGCCGCCGCCGCCGTCCGCGATGGCGCTGGGCGCGGCCGGCGACGCGGCGCTCGCGCGCGACGTGGGCGCGGCCGTGGCGCGGGCGATCCGCGCGCTCGGCTTCAACTGGAACTTCGCGCCGGTGCTGGACCTGAACAACAATCCGCAGAACCCGGTCATCGCCGAGCGCTCGTTCGGCGCCGATCCGGCGCAGGCGACCAGGCTGGCGCTCGCGTGGATGGCCGGCAGCGAGAGCGAAGGCGTGGCCTGCTGCGTCAAGCACTTCCCCGGCCATGGCGACACGCACGTCGACTCGCACCGCGACCTGCCCACGGTGGACAAACCCTTGCAGGAACTGGAGCGCTTCGAATTCGCGCCGTTCCGCGCGGCGGCGCCGCACGCGCCCGCCGTGATGACGGCGCACATCGTCTACCCCGCCCTCGACGCGGGCCATCCGGCCACGATGTCGCGCGCGATCCTGCATGACCTGCTGCGCGCGCAATGGGGTTATGAAGGCGTGATCATCACGGACGGCATGGACATGCACGCGATCGCGCACCGCTACGGCGCCGGCGAGGCTGCCGTGAACGCGCTGCTGGCCGGCGCCGACATGGTGATGGCCATCGGCAGCCGCGCCACGCAGGAAGAGACGATCGACGCCATCGCCACGGCCATCGCCGACGGACGCCTGCCGCTGCACGAGGTGCACGCGCGGCTGGCACGCCTGGACGGCCTCGCGCACGCGCATCCGGCAGCGGCCGTGCCTTATGCCACGGAGGACGCGGACCGCGCACTGATGGCGCAAGCCTGGCGCCGGGCACTGACCGCGCGCGGCGATCCGCTGCGCCCCGCGCCGCAGGCGAAGGTGCGCCTGGTGGCGCGCCAGGACGTCGTCAGCGACGGCGTCTCGGAAGCGGGCGTGCCGGCCGGCGCCATCGCGGCGATGCTGCAGCGGTTGTTCGACGTCGATCTCGTGACGTTCGCGGATGCCGAAGCCTTCGACTGGAACGCCCTGCCGGACGACGGACGCTTCACGATCCTCGCGTCGACCTCGCGCCGCCGCTACGGGCCGCACGCACGCGCCACGTGGGCGCCGGACCTGCACCTCGCGCTGTGGAATCCGTACCAGGCGCTCGACTTCGCGGCGCCCGCGCTGCTGACGTATGGCTTCGCACCGCCCGCGCTGGACGCCGTGCGGGCATGGCTGGCCGGCACCGCCGACGCGCCCGGCCACTGCCCGGTGCCGGGCTTTTGAAGGCGTCGGGTAACGCATTGTAACCATGCAGCCCGCCCTCGCACGGCTGGCACGATTGTCACGCCCATCAGCAGTTTGTGGGAGAATGCACGCTTTGTCCGAGTTCGGCACCTGGCACCGTCGGCGTATGTATGCTGAGCAACCAGCGGTGCAACCTTATCGTCATTAAAGAGTAAGAGAGGATTTTTCAATGTCCCAATTCCGTTTTGCCCGCCTCGCCCTGCTGCTGGGCGCCCTCGGCCTGCAACGCCGCGCCGGCCCTGATGCACAGCGCGTCGGCGCAGGACAGACGCGCCGGCAGCCCAGCCGAAGCCGGACACGGTCCGCCCGGAACTGTACAAGCTGCTCGACCCGGCCCAGATCAAGCCGCTGATGGACGCGAAGAACTACACCGAGGTGCAGAACCGCATCACGCAAGCGGAAGCGTTCCCCGACAAGACCCCGTACGAAACCTATGTGCTGAACCGCATGAAGCTGTCGCTCGGTACGTCGACGGGCAACGACAAGATGGCGATGGACTCGCTGGAAGCGATCCTGGCCTCGGGCAAGCTGTCGGAGGCGGACAAGCCGAACTTCACGCAGGCCCTCGCGACCTACTACTACAACGCCAAGAACTACCCGAAGGCGATCGAGCTGTACAAGCAGATCCAGGCGTCCGGCAAGGCGTCGGACCAGATCAACTCGGCGCTGATCCGTTCCTACTACCTGAGCGGCGACTACGCGTCGGCGCTGAAGGCGCAGGAGCCGGTGCTGCAGGCCGCGGAACAGGCCGGCAAGACGCCGACGGTGGAAGGCCTGCGCCTGTACGCGTCGGCCGCGAACAAGGTCAAGGATGACGCGGCCTACCTGCGCGGCCTGGAAAAACTGGTCGCCTACTATCCGAACGACGATTACTGGACCGACCTGATCCACCGCGGCATCGTGCGCAAGCCAGGCTTCGCCGACGCCAGCATCCCGGACGTGCTGCGCCTGGAATTCGCGGCCGTCAAGCAGATGTCGGGCGACGCCTATACGGAACTGGCCGAGCTGGCCCTGAAGGACGGCTTCCCGACCGAGGCGAAGAAAGTCGTCGACGCCGGCTTCGCGGCAGGCGTGATGGGCACGGGCAGCGGCGCCGCCAAGGACCGCCAGCTGCGCGACCGCGCCACCAAGGAAGCCGCGAGCGACGCCAAGAACATCGCGGCTGGCGAAGCGGGCGCCACCAAGGCCAAGACGGGTGCCGGCCTCGTCAACCTGGGCTGGGCCTACGCGACGATGGACCAGTACGACAAGGGCATCGGCTTCATCCAGCAGGGTATCGCCAAGGGCGGCCTGAAGTCGCCGGACGAAGCGAAGCTGCGCCTGGGCATGGCCTATGCGAAAGCCGGCCAGAAAGACAAGGCCATCGCCACCTTCCAGGAAGTGAAAGCCGGCGGCGGCCTGGCGGACACCGCCAAGTACTGGATCCTGCTGCTGAACCATCCGAGCGGCGCGGCGGCAGCCAAGTAATTCCCACCGGGGCCTGCCCCGTGGACCAGGCGGCGCGAGACTCCGGTTCGCGCCGCTTTTTTTCGTCTGTGTGAATCGAGCGTACGGGCACGGCCGGCCCGGCGGCGGATAATCGCCGCACCACTTTCCGAAAGGCCGGCCATGAGCACCGTACGCAAGGGACAGGCGCCCGCGAAACTGAACCTCGACGAATTCCACCAGGTGCTGGATCATCCAAACTACCTTCCGTCTTTAACCTTAGCAATACGTAACTGAACGAAGTACAGGACAT
>NZ_CDRNIL010000156.1:0-2863 GCF_977014125.1 Massilia phosphatilytica | reverse complement strand
TTATTTACCTGGTTCAGTTACGTATTGCTAAGGTTCAAACGGAGGAGTTAGTTGGATGATCCAGCACCTGGAGCACAGGTACAGCGAGCTGCACGCGCCGCCACACGTCGTCCGGCACGCTGGAGTAATCGCAGGCGAAGTTGCGGGCCGGCTGGGCATTCGCCGAACACGGCTCGGCGCCCGCCAGGTAGGCCGCGCCTTCGTAGATCTGGTAGAACGGATTCGGGCTGACGACGAGGGCGCCCGGGCTCGACGCATCGACCACGCAGTGCGCGATCGCGAACAGCGCCTCGCGCGAACCGTTCACGGGCGGCGCCATCGTGGCCGGATCCAGCGGCGGGATCGCATAGCGGCGCTCCAGCCAGCCGGCGATCGCGGCGCGCAGCGGCTCGCCGCCGTGCGTGGTCGGATACGTGGCCAGGCCGGCCATCGCGTGCGTCAGCGCTTTCTGGATGAAGGCGGGCGTCGGGTGCTTGGGTTCGCCGATCCCCAGGCTGATGGGTTTATAGTCGGGATTCGGCGTGACGCCGGCGAACAACTGGCGCAGCTTTTCGAACGGATAAGGGTGCAAGCGGTCGAAGATGCGGATTCACGGCGATGTGTTTTCTTGGCCGATATGCGGTGTGAGAAGGACAATTATAGCCAGATCCGGTGCCACGGCGACCTTTCCGGGCGCCCCGGGTCGGCGTAGTATTGACGACAGGAATCCTTACCGGCCCACCGATCATGCAGCGCTCCGTCGACTACGTCCGTACCCTGACCGCCCAGGCGCGCAGCGCGCGCGCCAACCGCCACCTCGGCTTCGCGCTGGCCGGCGTGGCCGGGGCCATGAATGCCGGCGGCTTCCTGGCCGTGCACCAGTACACGTCGCACATGACGGGCATCGTGTCCTCGGCCGCCGACAATCTCGCGCTGGGCGCCGGCGATCTCATGCTGGACGCACTCGGCGCCATCCTCTCGTTCCTGCTGGGCGCGGCCAGCACGGCGCTGCTCGTCAACTACGGACGGCGCCGCAGCCTGGCCAGCGAATACGCGCTGCCGCTGATGTTCGAAGCCATGCTGCTGCTGGCGTTCGGCGTGCTGGGCGCGCGCCTGTCCAGCGTCCGCGGCCTGTTCGTGCCGGCCACCGTGATGCTGCTGTGCTATACGATGGGCCTGCAGAACGCCCTGGTGACGAAGCTGTCGCACGCGGAGATCCGAACGACGCACATGACGGGCATCGTCACCGACATCGGCATCGAACTGGGCAAGATGTTGTACTGGAATGCCGACGAGACGGCGCGTCCGCGCGTGGCGTCCAACCGCGCGCGCCTCGCGGTGCTGTGCGGCCTGCTGGGCAGCTTCTTCGGCGGCGGCGTGGCCGGCGCGCTCGGGTTCAAGGTGCTCGGCTATGCGGCGACGGTGCCGCTGGCGCTGCTGCTGTGCAGCCTCGCCATCGTGCCGGCGCTGGACGACCTGCGCGCACGCACGCGCAGGTCTTGAGCCCGTTCAGCCGCCGCAGTGCGGCAGCGTGACGGCGGCGGCCTTGCCGTCGTAGACGATCGTCTGGACGTCGCCGGCCTGGGCGCCGCAGCGCACGGCGAACGCCTGGCGTGCCGGCATGCCGTCGTAGCGGCCTTCGCGCGGCGCGATGTCGAGGCGCCTGGCGCCGTCGTGCCACGTCATCCGCACCAGCGCATGCGCGCCTTTCTGGTACGCGTAGCCGTCGCCGCCGTCGTCGTACAGCGCGTAGGCGCCGTCCTTGCCCGGATAGACGACGAGGTCGATCGGCGCGTCCGACTTCTCGTCCGCGAACTGTTTCACGGGACCCAGCGGCAGGATGCTGCCGGCACGGACGTAGACCGGGATCGTCGCGATGTCGGCCTTCGCCGTCACCGTCTGACCCGCGTCGAGGCGCGCCCCGGTCCAGAAGTCGAACCACGCATCCTTGCCGGGCAGGTAGACCTCGCGCGCCTGCGCTTTCGCCTGCACGACGGGCGCCACGAGCAGGGCCTTGCCGAACATGTACTCGTCCGGGATGTGGAGCGCCTGGACATCGTCGCGGAAGTCGAAGGCGAGGGCGCGCATCGTCGTGCCGTCGTTGTGCGACGTGTACTGGTGCACGGCCAGGAAGCCGCCGGCATTCATGGCCCCGGCCACGCCGGCCAGCGCGAAGCCGAGGTGGCGGTTGGCGCGCGCGCTGCGCGCCTGGGCGGTCAGGGTACGGACGTAGTCGACGGAGCGCTGCATGATCGGTGGGCCGGTAAGGATTCCTGTCGTCAATACTACGCCGACCCGGGGCGCCCGGAAAGGTCGCCGTGGCACCGGATCTGGCTATAATTGTCCTTCTCACGCCGCATATCGCCAAGAAAACACATCGCCGTGAATCCACATCTCGACCGCTTGCACCCTTATCCGTTCGAAAAGCTGCGCCAGTTGTTCGCCGGCGTCACGCCAAACCCGACTATGAACCCATCAGCCTGGGGATCGGCGAACCCAAGCACCCGACGCCCGCCTTCATCCAGAAAGCGCTGACGCACGCGATGGCCGGCCTGGCCACGTATCCGACCACGCACGGCGGCGAGCCGCGTTGCGCGCCGCGATCGCCGGCTGGCTGGAGCGCCGCTATGCGATCCCGCCGCTGGATCCGGCCACGATGCGTGCTGCCCGTGAACAGTTCGCGCGAGGCGCTGTTCCGCGTCGCATCGATGCGTCGAAGCCGGGCGCCCTCGTCGTCAGCCGATCCGTTCTCCACAGAAGGCGCGGCCTCTTGGCGGGCGCCAAGCCCTGTTCGTCGCCGGCCCGCAACTTCGCCTGCGATTACTCCAGCGTGCCGGACGACGTGGCGGCGTGCACGTACCACTACTGTACCTGTGCTGTGGTG
>NZ_CDRNIL010000155.1:0-2937 GCF_977014125.1 Massilia phosphatilytica | reverse complement strand
GTTTATGTTAACGTCACGACTTCGTACGTATTGCTAAGGTTAAAACGGAGGAGTTAGTTGGATGATCCAGCACCACTTCCTGCTGCTGCTCGCCCAGTCCCGCAATCCCGAGACGCAGCTTGTCGCCCTTCTTGAGGAAGCGCTGCGGGCTGCGTCCGAGGCCGACGCCCGGCGGCGTGCCCGTGCTGATGATGTCGCCCGGCTCCAGCGTCATGAAGCGCGACAGGTAGCTGACGATGTGCGCCACCGAGAAAATCATCTTCGACGTGTTCCCGGTCTGCATGCGCTTGCCGTTCAGTTCCAGGTACAGATCGAGGTCCTGCACGTCGAAGATCTCGTCCTTCGTCACGAGGAATGGACCGACGGGACCGAACGTGTCGCAGCCCTTGCCTTTGTCCCACTGCGAACCCAGTTCGAACTGGTAGGCGCGCTCGGAGACGTCGTTGACGACGCAGTAGCCCGCCACGTACTTGAGCGCGTCCGCCTCGTCCACGTACTGGGCGCGGGTGCCGATGACGACGCCCAGCTCGACTTCCCAGTCCGTCTTCTTCGAGCCTTTCGGCAGCTGGACGGGATCGTCGGGGCCGGACAGGCACGACGTCGCCTTCATGAACATGATCGGTTCTTTCGGGATCGGCGCGCCGACCTCGGACGCGTGGTCGGAATAATTCATGCCGATGCCGATGAACTTGCCGACGCCCTTGACCGGCACGCCCAGGCGCGGATTGCCGCGCACCAGCGGCAACGTCTTCCAGTCGACCTTGGCGAGCTTGCGCAGCGCCTTTTCCGACAGCACCGCCGCGTCGACATCCTCGATCACGCCGGACAGGTCGCGCAGGCGGCCTTCCTCGTCGAACAGGCCCGGCTTTTCCTTACCGGGGCGACCGTAACGAACCAATCTCATATTCTTCCTTCTGGGTGAGCATAACGATGCCGCATTTTACTTGACGGCGCTGAAGGAAGTTGAGGACATGGCCGACGAGGCCGGGCAGCTGCAGCGCCACCAGCACGCCGAACGCGACGCGATAGGCCACCGCCGGGAAGTGGCTGGCCGCATCGGGATGCCACAGGCCGACGATCAATCCGAAGCCCGCCTGCACGAGGAAGGCGCCGATGAAGATCAGGAGATTCAGGCACGTGGCGGCGCGTCCCGTCAGCGCGCGCGGCAGGCTCTGGGCGACGATCGCGTATTCGATGCCGGTGATCGTCCCCGCGAGCGTAAACAGCACCGACAGCAACTGCAGGCTGGGCCGCCAGTTGCAGACGATCGCCAGCTGCACGAGCACGAACAGCGCGACGCCGACGGCGGCCGCGTCCAGCGCCTCGATGCCGCGCCGCCCGGCCCATTCCGTGATCATGCCGACGGCGATGGCGCCGAAGATCACCGACGCCATCCCCATGTACAGCAGGTAGGCGACGGCGCCGTCCGGGAAGCGGGCCACGTCGGACAGCCAGCGCCCGATCCACAGGCCCTGGATGCCGAAGAAGATCGCATGCGGCACGAGCACCAGCGAGATCGTCGCGCGGAACGCCGGCGCACGGTAGACGTCCAGGACCGAGCGCACGGTCGGCAGCGCGCCGCCGGGCGCTTTCGAGCGCGGCGTGACGAGCCAGATCAGCAGGCCGCAACAGGCGACCAGCGCGGCCAGCAGCACGAACAGGCCGCGCCAGTCCGTGTGCTGCAACAGCATGCGCACCGGCATGGTGCTCGACGCGGCGCCCAGGCCGCCCACGGCGATCAGATAGCCCTGGACGGACGGCAGGCGCTTGGGCGAGATCCAGCGTGGAGATCGCTTTCACGGCGGACATGAAGCAGCCGCCCAGGCCACAGCCGATGACGGCGCGCGCAAAAACCAGCTGGCCGAACGAATGGCCCGTCGCGAACAGCAGCGTGCCCAATGCCGCCAGCAGCATCAGCACCAGCTGCACCTTGCGCGGGCCGTAGCGGTCGAGCGCGATCCCGACCGGCAGCTGGACGAGGGCGAACGCGAAAAAGAACGCGCTGGTGAGGAGGCCGAGCTGGCCCGGCGTCAACGCGAGCGCACCGACCAGATGCGGTGCCAGCACGGCGTTCACGTTGCGCAGCAGCGAGGACAGGTAATGCCCCAGCGCGAACGGCACGAACACGTAGAAAAACACCGCCATCCCGGAAAGGCGCGGCTGGCTCTGGTCGGCTTCCATGGACACCTCCTGCGGCTCGAAGCCGCGTCGGGTTGGCTGTCGCTGGCGCGCGCATCGTGCGTGCGCGCCGGCTGGATCGGAATCACGCGGCCCAGCGCTTTGAGGTCGTCGTGGTCGTCCTCGCCGCCTTCGAAGAAAACTTCTTGCGGCCGAACGCGGGTTTCAGGTGATCGAGCCAGGTGGCGTGGGGGTCGTATTTCGCGAAGAACGGCCGCCGCACCCACTCCGGATTGCGCGCCTGCAGGAACTGCAGCGCGAACAGCTTCTCGCCATTGATCGTGACCACGCCGTCGATCACCACCTTGCCCGGGAACGCGCTCATCGACGGCCCGCGCACCGTACGCGACAGCCCGGACACCATGCTGTACGCGGCCTGGAAGATCTCGTGCGCGCGCGCCAGCGGCAGCGCGAAGTACTCGCGCGGGCCGGTATCCCGCTCGACGAACATGTAATAGGGGATCGCACCCAGGCGCACGCCCGTCGTCCACAGTTCGGCCCAGCTGTTCGGGTCTTCGTTGATGTGGCGGATCAGCGGCCCCTGCATGCGCAAGGTGGCGCCGGTGCCGACGATGCGCTTGACGGCCTGCTGGGCGATCGTCTGGCGCAGCTCGACGGCGTGGTTGTAGTGCCCCATCAGCGCGAGGTTCTTGCCGGCCTTGACGACGCTTTCGAACAGGCGCATCAGATCGTCGCTGTCCTTGTCCGACAGGTGCTGGATCATCCAACTAACTCCTCCGTTTTAACCTTTAGCAATAC
>NZ_CDRNIL010000154.1:0-5062 GCF_977014125.1 Massilia phosphatilytica | reverse complement strand
AGATCGTGCCGCCTCATTGTGTTCGACAAGAACGGCGTGCTGCAGAAGGCGACTTATACGTACCCGGCCGGCGGCCTGGGGCGAACAATTCTCGGCCGGCGGCCTGGGCTTCCAGTCCGACACCGGCTATGACGCCAGCCGCTCGCAGACGCGCGAGATCGCCTGGAACTTCAAGTGGAAGATCAACGACCGCTGGACGGTCCAGAACGACGTGCAATGGGTCCATGCGACGAACAGCAGCGAGGGCGGCGTCATGACCCTGGGCACCTTCGTGCCGAGCATGGGCATCGACCTGTCGCACAATCTGCCGCAGGTCACGTTCGACGACCAGTCGCGCGCCTTCCTGGCTGATCGCAACAATTACTACATGAACTTCAGTGATGCCGTCGCTGAGCAAGGCGAAAGGCGACCTGTACACGTGGAAGACGGACGCCCGCTTCCGCTTCGACGACACGGTGCTGCGCGACCTGCGTTTCGGCATGCGCCTGACCAAGCGTTCGGCGACCCACGTCGACGGCAGCGGCGCCGGGCTGGAAGAGCATTGCCGAGCCGTGGAACGTCGAACCAGACGGCCGTGCCGGGCTCGCCGCCCGATCCCGCGTCCAAAGGCTGGGCAGTCGCGCTCAAGACCTTCGGTTCCTTCAGCGATCCGCGCTACCGGCAACTCGGTACCGACGACCGCGCAGACCCTCCCGAACTTCTTCAACGGCAAAGTCCCCGCGATGCCGACGATGGTGACGCCGACCATGGCCTTCACCAAAATGTATCCGGCCAGCTATGCGCTGGTGACGAAGGCGCTGGGACTGGAGTGCCAGGACGGCAACAAGTACTACGGCACCACCAACGATTGCTCGACGGCGGACGGCGGCTGGAAACCGCTGACCTACGACGGCGATCCGGCCCAGACCAGCCGCCGAGCAGGAACGCATCCGAGCGCCGGGCAATACTTCAGGTTGAACGGATGATATAAATCCTGTTTGCTGTCGATGTACGTGTAGTTCGCCGCGATGCCGAAGCCCTTGGCCCAGGCCGGCAGGAGACGGTCCAGGCCCGGCACATGGTCGAAATAGGTCTGGCCCGCCAGTTCCGCGCCCGTCACCGAACCCTTCGCCACGTTGTCCGGTCCCGTGATCAGGAAGCTTTGCGAATTGCCCGCCAGGTCCTTGTAGCTGCGCGTGAAGCCCGTGTTCAGGATGATGTCGCGCACGTTCTTGCGGAACAGGGCGAGGGTCAGCGACGAGCCGCTGCCCGGATACCATTCGAGCGTCCAGTCGAAGCTGTTGGCGCGGATCGGCTTGAGGTTGGCGTTGCCCTTGTCGGTGCCCGAGTAGTTGATGCTCTGCACGTTGCCGCTCTCGGTGCCGGTGCCCATCGTGATGCCCTGGCTCAGCGTGATGTACTCGTTCAGGTCGTTGAAGGCCGGACGGTACATCGACTTGGCGAACGCGAAGCGGGTTTGCAGCTTGTCCGTCAGGTCGGCCTTCAGGTTCAGGCTGGGCAGCACGTCGATGTACCGGTTCGACGCATCCAGCGGCTCGTTGATCGTGCCGAATTGCGGGACCACCGGCGGCGTCGTGGCGCCATAGGTCGGCTTGAAGATCGTGTAGCCGTGCGACACGGAACGCGTGCGGACCACGCGCACGCCGGCGTTGCCTTCGACCGGGAAGCGCCATTCGTCGTAGCCGAAGCGCAGCTGCGCGTAGGCGGCCTCGGTGCGTTCCTGCTGGCGGCTGGTCTGGGCCGGATCGCCGTCGTAGGTCAGCGGTTTCCAGCCGCCGTCCGCCGTCGAGCAATCGTTGGTGGTGCCGTAGTACTTGTTGCCGTCCTGGCACTCCAGTCCCAGCGCCTTCGTCACCAGCGCATAGCTGGCCGGATACATTTTGGTGAAGGCCATGGTCGGCGTCACCATCGTCGGCATCGCGGGGACTTTGCCGTTGAAGAAGTTCGGGAAGTTATACGCGGTCGTCGGTACCAAGTTGCCGTAGCGCGGATCGCTGAAGTAACCGAAGGTCGAGCGCGACTGCCAGCCTTTGGACGCGGGATCGGGCGGCGAGCCCGGCACGGCCGTCTGGTTGACGTTCCACGGCTCGGCAATGCTCTTCCAGCCCGTGCCGCTGCCGTCGACGTGGGTCGCCGAACGCTTGGTCAGGCGCATGCCGAAACGCAGGTCGCGCAGCACCGTGTCGTCGAAGCGGAAGCGGGCGTCCGTCTTCCACGTGTACAGGTCGCCTTTCGCCTTGCTCAGCGACGGCATCATGAAGTTCATGTAGTAATTGTTGCGATCAGCCAGGAAGGCGCGCGACTGGTCGTCGAACGTGACCTGCGGCAGATTGTGCGACAGGTCGATGCCCATGCTCGGCACGAAGGTGCCCAGGGTCATGACGCCGCCCTCGCTGCTGTTCGTCGCATGGACCCATTGCACGTCGTTCTGGACCGTCCAGCGGTCGTTGATCTTCCACTTGAAGTTCCAGGCGATCTTGCGCGTCTGCGAGCGGCTGGCGTCATAGCCGGTGTCGGACTGGAAGCCCAGGCCGCCGGCCGAGAAGTTGTTCGCCCCCAGGCCGCCGGCCGGGTACGTATAAGTCGCCTTCTGCAGCACGCCGTTCTTGTCGAACACGGGATCGAGCAGCACGGAATTGTAGGGCACCTCGACGCCCGTAAACGTGGCGTTTTCGACGCCCGCCGTCCGGTAGCCCGAGTGGAAGTACGTCAGGGCCGATTCCATGCCGTTGTTCTTCCACTGCAACGCGCCATAGATGCCGGCGCGGTCGTTCTTGCTCGTGTTCGTGCGGAACGACGCGGACTTCGGCGCCCAGACGGTCTGGCCGGCCACGATGTCGGTGCGCGGGAAATACGCGTCCAGCTGGACCGTATCGTTGTGCGAATTGGTCCGGTTAGCCGACAGGTCGATCAGCGCGCCCCATTGCCCGGTGCCGGTTTTCCAGCGCTTCGAGACCAGGCCGGAGACCCCCGGCGACTTCTTGCTGCCCAGTGCGTTGTAGTTGCCGTTCACCGACAGGGCGACTTTACCGTCCTTGTAGTCGAACGGCAGCGCGGTGCGCAGGTCCACCTGGCCGCTGACGCCGCCTTCGATCAGTTCGGCGGGCGGATTCTTGTGCACGACCACCGCGGACATCAGTTCCGGCGGTACGTCGCCCCAGCTCAATTCGCGTCCCGGATAACCGGCCGAGAACGATTCGCGTCCGTTCAGCGTGGATGAGCCCCACGACAGGCCCCGCACCGAAATGCCGGACCCTTCGACGGAAAAGTGTTCCGGGTCGCCGCGCGAACGGTTGCGGTCGATGGTGACGCCGGCCACGCGCTGCAGCACCTCGGTAATCGACTTGTCCGGCAGCTTGCCCGCTTCTTCCGCGACGACGGCGTCGATGACCTCGTCGGCGTACTGCTTGAGCTTCTGGGCCGACTGCATGGCCGCGCGCTGGCCGGACACGACGACCGTCTGCGTGGCCGGGTCGACGGCCGCCGCGGCGCCGGCCGCTTCGGTTGCGCCTGCGCCGCGCCGCCCCACACCAGCGCCGCCTGCGCCACCGCGAACGACAGCGCGGTCATCCTGATCGGTTTCCTCACGATCTTTGTCTCAATTCTTGTCATTATTTATGTCCTCTGTCATTGGAAGGTGATGGGGCCGGCGAGCGTGAGCTGGGTCGCGTAGGTCGAGGTCGTTCCCGGGTTCGGCACGGTGAGGTTCACGCTGTTCGCTACGAAATTGATTTTCGAGATCGGGTAGTCCTGCAACTCATTCCAAGGATCGAGCCCCGCCATACCGCACGATTCGCTGATCGTGAACTGGTCTTTAAGGTTGATGCTGTAGTCCGTCGCCGCCATGGACGTCGGTGACAGCGCCGCCTGCAAGGTCACGTTGCAGTCCTTGTCCGGGTTGGTGCCGTCCGGCACCATCGCGTGGTGGCCGAGGATCAGCTGGACGTTGACCTTGTTGTTGCTCGAGGTGAACCAATCGGCGTTCTTCGCGCGAGATTGAACTTGATCATCGCCTGGGCATCGATATGCATGCCGACCGTCGTGTCGGCGCCCTTGACGAGATCATCCAGGCCGGCAGCCAGCACGTACATGTTCCAGCCGCTGCCGATCCATCGATTGCCGTCGTTGGGTTGCGGCAGCTTGACATTGAAGCCGAACGTCATGCTGCTGCCGTCGGCGGCAACCGTCGTCGTGCACGCGCCGTTGCACCACCAACCGTTCTCGCTGGTGTACGCGCTTCCGCCGGCGCCGCCGTTCTCGTTGGTATGCGACGTGTCCTTGTAGCCGCTCAAGAACGTCAGCGCGGGCGAGGTTGCGCTGCCGATCGGAATGTTCTTGGTCGACGTCGCCGCCGCATAGGTGTCGTCGCCGGCCTGCGTGGCGGTGACGGTGCAGATCCCGTCGGCGACCTTGGCCAGTGCGTTGCCGTTGACCGTGCAGACCGAAGGCGTGCTGGACGCGAAGGTCACGGTCTTGCCCGCGACGCTGGAGGTTGCGGCCAGCACAACCGGCGTCGCATCCAGCGGCTGCGCGCCCGGATTGCGGAAGACGATCTTCTGCGGCTGTTTGGGAATGACGAAAAGCTGATTCTCCGACGTCGCGGCGTAGCCATTGCCGCCGGCCTGCGTGGCGGTCACCGAGCACTCCCCCGCTTTTACCAGCGACAGCGTGTCGCCGTTGACGGTGCAGGTGTCCGGCGACGGACTACAGCATCAACCTTAAAGACCAGTTCACGATCAGCGAATCGTGCGGTATGGCGGGGCTCGATCCTTGGAATGAGTTGCAGGACTACCCGATCTCGAAAATCAATTTCGTAGCGAACAGCGTGAACCTCACCGTGCCGAACCCGGGAACGACCTCGACCTACGCAACCCAGCTTCACGCTCGCCGGCCCGTGGCCATGACAGAGGACATAAATAATGACAAGTACGACGAAGATCATCACAATACAGGATGACCGCGCTGTCGTTCGCAGTGGCGCAGGCGGCGTGGGGCGGCGCGGCGCAGGCGCAAACCGAAGCGGCAGGCGCGGCGGCCGTGGACCCCACACGCAGACAGTATG
>NZ_CDRNIL010000153.1:0-2306 GCF_977014125.1 Massilia phosphatilytica | reverse complement strand
TGTTGTCCTGTACTTCGTTCAGTTACGTATTGCTAAGGTTAAAACGGAGGAGCATGTGGATGATCCAGCACCTAAGGTTAAAACAGAAGTCGATGATCCAGCACCTCGTCCACATCGTCGTCGAACTTGACGTTCTGCTCGCGCAGCTGGGCCTTGGCCTGTTCGATCATGGCGAGCGACTGGTCGATCTCGAACGCATGCGCCAGCATCGGGATCAGGATGCGCACCTTGCCGAACGCGGACGCGCGCAGGATGGCGCGCAGCTGGCGTGAGGAACAACTGCGGCTCGGCCAGGCAATAACGGATCGCGCGCAGGCCCAGCGCCGGATTCAGCGCCGTATGCTCGGTCTGGTCGAGCGGCTTGTCGGCACCCACGTCGAGCGTGCGGATCGTGACGGGCCGGCCCTTCATCGCCAGCACCGCCTTGCGGTACTGCTCGAACTGCTCATCCTCGCCGGGCACCTTGAGACCTTGCGCGCCGCGTCCCATGAACAGGAATTCGGAGCGGAACAGGCCGACGCCGACGGCGCCCGCCTCCAGCGCCGGGCCGCAGTCGTCCGGCAGCTCGATGTTCGCGAGCAGCGTGATCGGCGTGCCGTCCTTGGTGACGGCCGGCGTCTTTTTCAGCTTGAGCAGGCGCTTGCGCGCCTTCATCAGGTTGGCCTGGCGCGCGCGGTACTGCTCCATCACGAGCGCGCTCGGATTGCAGATGACGACGCCGGCGTCGCCGTCGACGATCACCCAGTCGTCCTGCTCGATCAGGCGCGACGCCTGGCTCATGCCGACGGCGGCCGGGATGTCCAGGCTGCGCGCGACGATCGCCGTGTGCGAGTTCTGGCCGCCCACGTCCGTCACGAAGCCGACGAACGAGCGGTCGCGGAACGCGAGCATGTCGGCCGGCGAGATGTCGTGGGCGACCACGATCATCTGCGGCTGGAAGTGGTCTTCGCCGGGCGCCGCGGGCGGCACCGACAGCGCGGTCCCCATCAGCACCTTGAGCACGCGCTCGGCCACCTGCTGGATGTCCTGCTTGCGCTCGCGCAGGTACTCGTCCTCGATCTCGTCGAACTGCGCCGACAGCTCGTCGATCTGCGTGACGAGCGCCCATTCGGCGTTGTAGTGGCGCGAACGGATGATGTCGAGCGGCGCCTCCGAGATCATCGGATCGGACAGGATCAGCACATGCACGTCGATGAACGCGCCCAGTTCCGTCGGGGCTTCCTTGGGCAGCTCGGTCCACAATTCCTGCAGGTTGCGGTGCACTTCGGCGATCGCGTCCTGCAGGCGCTTCACTTCCGCCTCGACCTGCTCTTCCGGCACGAGGTAATGCTTGACGTCGAGCGCGGCCGGCGTGAGCAGGTGCGCGCGCCCGATCGAAATACCGCGCGAGACCGGAATGCCGTGCAATGTGAACGATGCCATGGAGGGTCCCGGGTGACGTCCGGCCGCGTGTATCCGGCATTACTCGCCTTCGCCGAATTTGTCGTTGATGAGGCCGGCGAGCGCCGCGATGCAAGCCTGTTCGTCGGGGCCGTCCGCCTCCAGCGTCACCTTGGCGCCCTTGCCGGCGGCCAGCATCATGACGCCCATGATCGACTTGGCGTTGATGCGGCGCGCGTTGCGGGTGAGCCAGACGTCGCTCTGGAACTTGGCGGCCAGCTGGGTGAATTTGGCGGAAGCGCGGGCGTGCAGGCCCAGCTTGTTGATGATCTCGAGTTCCTGTTGAATCATATTGTAGTTGTCTAATCTCCTCGTTCATCGGTCCGGTCAGGTGCCGAGCCGGATCCTGTTGTCCACCCTGACGGCGCCGTTCTGGGCGCCGGCCAGTGCCATCTCGACCACGACGTCCAGCGTGTCGCGCCGGTACGTGATCGCGCGCAGCAGCATCGGCAGGCTGATGCCCGCGATGATTTCCACGCGCCCGGCCTCGGCCAGCGAATTGCAGCGCGTCGAGCAGTACCGCGAGGCGGTGCTGGCGATGAAGGGCCGGCCCGTCACGATCCGCACGCTCGACGTGGGTGCCGACAAGCCGCTCGACCAGACCGAGCATACGGCGCTGAATCCGGCGCTGGGCCTGCGCGCGATCCGTTATTGCCTGACCAGCACGGTTTCCTCGCGCAGCTGCGCCGTCCTCGCGCGTCCGCGTTCGGCAAGGTGCGCATCCTGATCCCGATGCTGGCGCATGCATTTCGAGATCGACCAGTCGCTCGCCATGATCGAACAGGCCAAGGCCCAGCTGCGCGAGCAGAACGTCAAGTTCGACGACGATGTGGACGAGGTGCTGGATCATCCAACTAACTCCTGCA
>NZ_CDRNIL010000152.1:0-10599 GCF_977014125.1 Massilia phosphatilytica | reverse complement strand
TGTAACCTACTTGGTTCAGTTGAGTACTGGCTAAGGTTAAAAGCGCGGAAGGTCGTTGGATGATCCAGCACCTATCAGCGGCAGCGCGAGGATGCCGTCCCACAGCTTCACGACGGGCGTCGACAGCTCCAGCAATTCCTGCTGCTGGCGCACGATGATCTGGTCGCGGGCGCGCTGGAACACCTCGATGGTGTACAGGCCCAGCTTGTCGAGCAGCGAGCTGATGGTCCACGACGCATTGGCCAGCGCGGCCGGATCGCCGGCGAATTCCTCGTTCAGGCGCACGAACAGCGGCTGCTTCAGCGAGAACACGAAGGTCGCCGTCTCGCTCGGGGTCGAGCCGTTCCTGGCGCGGCTCGACGAAATCTCGCTCAGGATGTCGCGCACTTCATCCCACGAACGGTGTTCCATGTTCTGCAGCTCGCCGCCGCGCGTGGCTTGGGCAAACGCGGCCAGGAACTGCTGGCAGTGCTTGCGCAGCTGCTCTTTCGAGACGACGTTCGACCGCACGGTCAGCGCCTCCAGCTGCTCGCTCCATTCGGCGCCGATGTCGGCCTCGTGATTCTGGATGAGCTGGCTGATGCGGTTGGCGTAGTCCTGAGTCGTCATCTTTCGTCCTTTTTGGGTCGTGAAAGGTTGTGCCCTTTGGAGGCATCTACCCTCCGAGCAATTCTGTCAAATGACCAACTATACCATCCCTTGCCTGGACAACACGGCACGATACGATGGGAAGCCTGAATTTATTTTGCAATCTTTGGAGGATGGCGTCACACGTTTTACCGAGTTGTAACTTGGGGAAACTTCTTTCGGTAAAAACGCGCGGGACGCGAATTCCACGCAGGCGTGTGTGCCCGTGCGGAACGCGGATTGAAGGGGGAATTGCGGGCCGGGAAACCGTCCGGGATGACGGGTGGCGCGACTGGCGGGGCGGGAAACTACGCGATGCTGCTGCAGCAAGCGACGCCGCCGTCACGGGCGTCGCTGCCGCACGAAAAAACCATCATACGGTGCGCTTGGCTTTCTGTTCAGCCGTCAGGCGCTTGCCGACGACGACGATGGTGATCATCGGCGCTTCGTTGACCGGCGCTTTCGACGCGACGGCGCGGGCGGCCACTGGCAGCGGCGCGGCGGGCGCTGCGAACGCGTTCGCCACGCTCACGGCGACGACCAGGGCTGCGACAAAGATGAATTCCATGTTTTTTGCGACGTTCATTTTCTCTTCTCCGTTTCGTTTCGTTTGACTGTAGGTACATTATCGGAACGGATGAGATATAAATCCAATTTCATGTTCAAATACAAGCCATTCCCAATGCCAATATCTTGGCCGCGTGCAACAGTTGAGATATCAGACAGGTCAATAACTTATTTTGGGATCATGAATAAAACATGGCAGTACCCATAAAAAAAAACCGCCAGGCTCACGCACTGGCGGTTTCTGCGGCTGAACAGCCGGCTGGGGCTTACTGCGCCGCAGCCGCCGCGTCATCCGCTGCCGCTGCCTTCATCGACAGCTTCAGGCGGCCGCGCTCGTCGGTCTCGAGGACCTTCACGCGCACTCGCTGGCCTTCTTTCAGGTAGTCGGCGACGGCGTTGACGCGCTCGTTGGCGATCTGCGAGATGTGCAGCAGGCCGTCCTTCCGGCATGACTTGCACGATCGCGCCGAAGTCCAGCAGCTTCAGGACGGTGCCGTCGTAGGTCTTGCCCACTTCGACCGATGCCGTCAGCTCTTCGATGCGGCGCTTGGCTTCCTGGCCGGCGGCGGCGTCGACCGAGGCGATGGTCACGATGCCTTCGTCGGTGATGTCGATCTGCGTGCCGGTCTCTTCGGTCAGCGCGCGGATCACGGCGCCGCCCTTGCCGATCACGTCACGGATCTTTTCCGGGTTGATCTTGATGGTGATCAGGCGCGGTGCGAATCGACAGCTCGGTCTTCACGGTCGGCATGGCCTTCTGCATCTCGGCCAGGATGTGGTGACGGCCTTCCTTGGCTTGCGCCAGTGCCACCTGCATGATTTCCTTGGTGATGCCCTGGATCTTGATGTCCATCTGCAGCGCCGTGATGCCGTTGGCGGTGCCGGCGACCTTGAAGTCCATGTCGCCCAGGTGGTCTTCATCGCCCAGGATGTCGGTCAGGACGGCGAACTTGCCGCCTTCCTTGATCAGGCCCATGGCGATGCCGGCCACGTGTGCCTTCATCGGCACGCCGGCATCCATCAGCGCCAGGCAGCCGCCGCAGACGGATGCCATCGACGACGAACCGTTCGATTCGGTGATTTCCGACACCAGGCGGACCGAGTAGCTGAAATCTTCCGGCGCCGGCAGCGCGGCGACCAGCGCGCGCTTGGCCAGGCGGCCGTGGCCGATTTCACGGCGCCTTCGGCGTGCCCACGCGGCCGGTTTCGCCCGGTGGCGAACGGGGGCATGTTGTAGTGCATCATGAAGTCGTCGGTGTACTCGCCCATCAGCGCGTCGATCTTCTGGCTGTCGCGGCCGGTGCCCAGCGTGGCGATCACGAGGGCCTGGGTTTCGCCGCGGGTGAACAGGGCGGAGCCGTCGGGTGCGCGGCAGGACGCTGGTGCGGATCGAGATCGGACGCACGGTGCGGGTGTCGCGGCCGTCGATGCGCGGCTCGCCTTCCAGGATCTGCGAACGCACGACCTTGGCTTCCATGTCGAACAGGATGTTGCCGACTTCGGCCGAATCCGCTTCGATGCCCTGTGCTGCCAGACCCGCCATCACTTCGGTCGACAGCGACTTCAGCTTTTGCTGGCGCGCCGACTTTTCGCGGGTCTGGTAGGCGTCGCGGATCTTCGCGTCGGCCAGTTGGGCAACTTGCGCGATCAGGGTTTCATTCTTCGGTGCCGGCGCCCATTCGACTTCCGGGCTTGCCGCCTTCTTGACCAGCGCGTGGATCGCGTCGATCACGGCCTTCATCTGCTCGTGGCCGTAGACGGCCCGCGCCCAGCATGATTTCTTCGGACAGTTGCTGCGCTTCGGATTCGACCATCAGGCACGGCGTGTTCGGTACCGGCCGCGACCAGGTCCATCTGCGACGTCTTCGACTGGGTGGTGGTCGGGTTCAGGATGTACTGGCCGTTCGCGTGACCGACGCCGGCGGCGCCGATCGGGCCGTTGAACGGGATGCCGGCGACGCACAGGGCGGCCGAGGCGCCGATCATCGACGGGATGTCCGGATCGATTTCCGGATTGACCGAGCAGGACGTGGATCATTACCTGGACTTCGTTCCAGATAGCCTTCCGGGAACAGCGGACGGATCGGACGGTCGATCAGGCGCGACGTCAGCGTCTCCTTCTCCGACGGACGGCCTTCGCGCTTGAAGAACCCGCCCCCGGGATCTTGCCGGCGGCGTAGCTCTTCTCGATGTAGTCGACGGTCAGCGGGAAGAAATCCTCGCCCGGCTTCGCGTCCTTCTTGGCCACCACGGTCGCGAGGACGACGGTGTCTTCGACCGACACGAGGACGGCGCCACTGGCTTGACGGGCGATTTCGCCGGTCTCGAGGGTGACGGTATGGTCGCCGTACTGGAAGGTTTTCGTAACTTTGTTAAACATGGGTAATCCCTTTCTATTTGCCGACAGATTTTCAGGCGCTGTCGTTCACCTCACCACGGGTTGCCGCTCTCGACGCCAACCTTTACTACGGAAAAAGCTTCAACGACGGCCAAAACGAAAAATGCCCGCGGCAGTGAAACTGACGCAGGCATTTCGAAGCTTGTGCCGTCTGGCGCAATGCTCAGGAACTGCTGATTACTTACGCAGGCCGAGCTTGGCGATCAGGTCGCGGTAACGGTTCAGATCCTTGGCCTTCAGGTAAGCCAGCAGGCTCTTACGACGGTTGACCATCATGATCAGGCCGCGGCGCGAGTGGTGATCCTTCTGGTGTTCCTTGAAGTGGCCGTTCAGTTCGTTGATGCGGGCGGTCAGCAGTGCAACCTGGACTTCCGGCGAACCGGTGTCTTTGTCGCCGCGTGCGTTGTCCGCGATGATCGCGGCCTTGTTGATGTTTTCTACGGTCATGATGTTGCCTTTCACATGCGGTGCAGAGTCGGAACCCAGCGCACCGTGAATTAATAAAAAACCTGGCCGGAAGGCCAAGACCGGGAAGTATAGGTGAAAACGCCGCCAGGAGCCAGTGTTTCGTCGTCTTCCGTTAAAATCCCCGCGTTGGCGATGCCGTTCCGGCACGCCCGATGACGCGACCATACCATGAACAATCCGAACAAGAACATTGCCGCCGCCCTCGCACTCGCCCTCTCCCTGTCGGCCTGCGCGACCTTCAGCCGCACCCCGCCCGCCGGAACCCCGCTGACCGAGGTGACCGCGAAACTGGGCAAGCCGGATGCCGTGTATCCGGATCCCGCCGGCGGCCAGGTGCTGGAATACCGCGGCCAGCCGATGAGCCAGTACCAGCACATGGCGCGCATCGGCGCCGACGGCCGGCTGGTCTCGTACGACCAGGTGCTGACGAGCGAAAACTTCGCGAAGGTGCAGCCCGGCCGCTCGATGAAAGACGACATCCTGCGCAACTTCGGCCGCCCGGCCGAGGTCGGGCACGCGCGCGCGACCGGCTTCGAAGTCTGGTCGTACCGCTACAAGCAGGACGGCGTCTGGGATTCGTTCATGAACATCTATTTCAACGGCCGGGGCGAAGTGCACCACATGGACAACACCCCCGATCCGCTGCTCGACGACCGCTCGAAAGGCGTCTGACCGCCCTAACGGAGGATTGCGATGACCATCCGATTCCATTCGACGCTGCGGACGGCCGGCGCGGCCCTGGCCGCCGCGCTGGCCCTGTCGGCCTGCACCACGGTGTTCCGCCAGCCGCCGCCCGCGGGCGCGCCGCTGGCCGCGGTCACGGCGCAGCTGGGCCAGCCGAACGCCGCCTACCCGTTGCCGGACGGCGGCCGGATGCTCGAATACCGCGGCCAGCCGATGGGCCAGTTCCAGTACATGGCGCACATCGGCCCGGACGGCCGCCTCGTCTCGTACGACCAGGTGCTCACCAGCGAGAACTTCGCGCAGGTCAAGGTCGACCATTGGACCCGTGATGACATCCTGCGCCATTTCGGCCGCCCCGCCGAAGTCTCGCGCGTGTACGCGCACAACTACGAAGTCTGGTCCTACCGCTACAAGGAAGCCGGCGTGTGGAATTCGATGATGAACGTCCACTTCGACGAACAGGGCGTCGTGCGCCAGATGCTCAATGGACCGGACCCGATGTACGACGACCGCTTCCACCGCCGCTGACGGCGCGCGACAATGTGTGAGAATGGCGCGCCCGGCGCTGGCTATACTGGGATGCCATGATCGCCACCGCTCCCGCCCTCCTTCCGCCGCGCGACCGCCGCCCTGCCGGCATCGCCGCCACGCTTCTCGTACACGCCGTCCTGATCGTGGGCTGGCAGGCGACGCGCCATGCGCCGGCCATCGCGCCCGAGCCGCCGCGCACGACCATCCAGTGGATACGCCTGCCGGTGCCCGCCGCGCCCCGGCCGCGCCGCGCCGACGAGCGAGCGGCCCCGGCCCGGCCGCACGCGGCCCCGACGACGAACGCGATGACCCTGGTACGACCGGTGCTGCCGGCCGCACCGCCGGCCGCGCGCGTCCCCGCCCCGAATACGGCCCCGGCAGCGGACGCACCGGCACCGGCGGCACCTGCCGCGCCGTCCGCCGGCGCCGCGCTGCTCGAACGGGCGCGCCGCGACGCGGGCGCGGTCGACCGCGCGCTGCGCAAGGAAAACCACCCGTACATCGTGGCGCCGCCGGACAGCCCGCAGATCCGGCTGCGCAAGGGCATCCAGGCCGCGGCCGACATGGCGCCGAACGCGTGGTACGAAGCGCCCAAGACGGCGGAACTGGTCAACAACACGGGCGACGGCGCCCGCCGTACGCGCGTCATCTCGGGCGGCGGCACCTATTGCGTCACGGAGCGCTCGCCCGCGACGAGCATCGACATGGTCGAAAAGCACGGCAAGGAGAGGATCACCAATTGCCCGGAGCACGAATCGACGGCCAGCGGGCAGGAATGGCGCACGGCGCGCGATTGACATGGTTCGCCGTGCCCCTGCGACAGACATGCTGCATTGCAGCAATTTCGTTAAAATTCCGTCAGGATACTGCACAAAAAAACAATTGGCCGCCTGCGTGGGAAAACCCTGATGCAAGTCATTTATTTCATCCGCACGATTGAAAAAGCGGTTGAAATGTCATCGAAATGATCTAGTCTAACGAACTCGCGCTGGGACGCATTTTGCGCTGCAGCGCGATTGTGCGATGCGAAATTACCGAACTTTATTGATTTTTGGCATCTTCATGCCATCGCATCGCATTTCATAGAGCGGATACACTTTTATGAGGTCATCCATGTTCCTATTCTCGCAATCCGTTACGCCCGCAATTCGTTCGCACCTGGACGCCCAGGTCGCCTTCCTCAACGACATGTCGAAATCGTGGTCGCGTTCGATCCAGAACATCGTCGAGGCCAACATCCAGTTGAGCCAGACACTGCTCGAAGAGAGCAATATCGCCGGCCAGCAACTGCTGACCACCAATCACCCGACCGAGATGATCTCGGCCGCCGCGTCGCGCGCCCAGCCCGCCGCGGACAAGCTGCGCGCCTACCAGCAGCACCTGTCACGCGTCATGGCCGACTCCCAGGTCGAGATGGCGCGCGTGGCCGAGCAGCACGCCCCCGAGACTTCGCGCACGGCCAGGACGCTGGCCGACGAGGTGGCGCGCGTCGCCTCCGAAGAAACGCAGAACAGCCTGCGCACCCAGCAGGACACGCTGAAGAATTTCCGCGATCCGTTCCAGCACGCCGGCGCCAGCGCCAGCGTGCATCGCGGCAATCTGCAAAGCGGCGGCAACGGCGCGGAGGCCGGCATGCACGTCGAAGCCGATACGCGTGACGGCACGTTCCGCGGCAATGTCCAGGGCGGCCAGCAGACCGGTCAACAGGGCCCGCAAGGCAAGTCGGCCAAGGCCAGCTGACGCCGGCCGGAAGGATCACCGACACAGCGCCCCGGAAGGGGCGTTGTCGTTGGTGGAGCTGGCGCCGGTTCAGCGCCGCTCGCTCGGGTCGAACGTCTCTTCGTCCGTCTGGATGATGCTGACGGGCTTGCCCTTGGCAAGACGCCACAGGTACACGGCGTAGCCGGACAGGCCGTACACGACGAACAGCGGCCACAAGACCTTGGCCGGGTCGATCGCCAGCAGCGCCAGCGCAAGCGCGATCAGGAACACGACGATGAACGGCACGGACTTGCGGAAATTGACATCCTTGAAGCTGTAGAACGGCACGTTCGTGACCATCGTCAGGCCGGCGAACAGCGCGAGGCCCCACGAGATCCAGTCGACCTTGCGCGCGCTGACGTTGATGTCCGGGTCCGTCATCATCATGACGAAGCCGACGACGAGCGCGGCGGCGGCCGGGCTCGGCAAGCCCTGGAAGAAACGCTTGTCGACCACTTCGATGTTCGTGTTGAAACGGGCCAAGCCGCAGCGCGGCGCCGGCGCAATAGACGAACGCGGCGATCCACCCCAGCTTGCCCAGGCCGCGCAGCGACCATTCGTAGATGACGAGGGCCGGGGCCGCGCCGAACGAGACCATGTCGGACAGGCTGTCGTACTGGGCGCCGAATTCGGATTGCGTGTTCGTCAGGCGCGCGACGCGGCCGTCCAGGCTGTCCAGCACCATCGCGATGAACACGGCCCAGCACGCGTGGTCGAAACGCTGGTTCATCGCCATCACGATCGCGTAGAAGCCGCCGAACAGCGCGGCGGTCGTGAAGGCGTTAGGCAGCGGATAGATGCCCCGGCGCGGGCGGCCCGCGTCGGACTTGCGGACGCGGCTGAACCGGGCGAAGCGGGGTGCCTTGATCGCACCGGGTTTGCGGCGTCGGGGAGGAGTCGGCATAGGTTTCTTTTTCTTAACAGTGCGCAGCGGCGCGGGACCACGCCGTTATGTGTCCGCACCCCGTGTTAGCGAACCACTATCGTCAGCGGAATTTCACCTTGCCGACGAGACGCATCTGCAACGTCGTCTCACCCGGCTCGAAGCTCGGTTCCGGCATCTCGGCCGCGTCGGCGCGCTTGGCCGTCATGCGCATCACCATCGGCGCCGCCTCGGCCTGGCCGCCCGCGTAATTGCCGCTGCCTTCGAAGTCGACCGTGTCGATGACGGCGTCCCCGACATTGCGGCCCATCGCGCGCGCGATCGATGCGATGCGCTCGTTCAGGTTGCGGTACGTGGCCGCGATGCGCTCGTCGTCGAGGCGCTTCGAGAGTTCCGGGCTCAGGTGGTAATCGATGCCGTTCAGGTTGAGGATCTTCTGCGCGGCCGCGGCCGTTTTCGGCAGCGCCTGCAGGTTGCGCGTTTTGACTTCGAGATACTGGCCGACGCGCCAGCCGATCGGGACGCGGCGGGCAGCGGGATGCGCCAGCGGACGCGGGCCGTCCGGCACTTCCGGGTAGACGGGGTAGGTGTAGTAGCCGACCGTCTTGAGTTCCGCCTGCGGGTCCTCGCGGCGCACGGTGTCGGTGCCCTGCTTCATCTTCTGGTTGACGCGGGCCGTGGCCGCGGCGCGGTCCTTGTCCTGTTCCTCGACGGCGAAGGTGACGGTGGCCTCATCGTTGGCATGTTTCACTTCGCCGAACGCGGGCACGACGACCAGCGTGCCGCTCGTGGTGGCAACGGCCGGTGCGGCCTGGACTTGCGCCTGGGCCGCGAATGCGCAGGTCAGCGCGGACAGCAGGACGAGTTTTTTGATGGACATCGTTGTTCTCCTTGTTGGCATGCGCGGCGTGGTGCCGCGGCACGAGAACGATAACCGGTTTTGCGCGGAAGTCGAGTTTGTGTAATGGAAAGTTGCAATTGATTGCAAAGGAGTGCAGTTCGCCCTGGCTGTGCTGGCCACGTCCGCGCCCGCCGGGGCCAGATCCAGGGCACCTGAGCAGCCCCGAAAAAAACGTCGCCCGCGCAGGCGGGGGCCCAAGTCCCAGCGTTGCGGTAACGCCAGATTCGGCCCCTGCCTGCGCGGGGGCGACGGTACTTCAGCCAGCTGAACGATCAGCCGATCAGTTCTTCGACTGGTCGACCAGCTTGTTCTTGGCGATCCACGGCATCATCGCGCGCAGCTTTTCACCGACCTGCTCGATCTGGTGCTCGGAGTTCAGGCGGCGGCGCGAGATCAGGGTCGGGGCACCAGCCTTGTTTTCCAGGATGAAGGACTTGGCGTATTCGCCGGTCTGGATGTCCTTCAGGACGGCGCGCATCGCGTTCTTGGTGTCTTCGGTCACGACGCGCGGGCCGGTGACGTATTCGCCGTATTCCGCGTTGTTCGAGATCGAATAGTTCATGTTGGCGATGCCGCCTTCATAGATCAGGTCGACGATCAGCTTCGGCTTCGTGCAGGCACTCGAAGTAGGCCATTTCCGGCGCGTAGCCGGCTTCCACCAGCGTTTCGAAGCCGGCCTTGATCAGCTCGACGGTACCGCCGCACAGCACGGCCTGCTCGCCGAACAGGTCGGTTTCGGTTTCTTCACGGAAGTTGGTTTCGATGATGCCGGCCTTGCCGCCGCCGTTGGCCATCGCGTACGACAGGGCGATGTCGCGCGCCGAGCCCGACTTGTCCTGGTAGACGGCGATCAGGTGCGGTACGCCGCCACCCTGGCGGTAGGTGCCGCGCACGGTGTGGCCCGGGGCCTTCGGTGCGATCATGATGACGTCGAGGTCGGCGCGCGGCACGACCTGGCCGTAGTGCACGTTGAAGCCGTGCGCGAACGCCAGCACGGCGCCCTGCTTGATGTTCGGCTCGACATTGTTCTTGTAGACGTCGGCGATGTTCTCGTCCGGCAGCAGGATCATGACGACGTCGGCGGCCTTGACTGCCTCGTTGACTTCAGCGACCTTGATGCCGGCCTGTTCGACCTTGCCCCAGGACGCGCCGCCGCGGCGCAGGCCGACGGTGACGTTGACGCCCGGATTCGGTCAGATTCTGGGCGTGGGCGTGGCCTTGCGAGCCGTAGCCGATGATGGCGACGTTCTTGCCTTTGATGAGGGAGAGGTCGCAGTCTTTGTCGTAGAAAACTTTCATGATTATTCCTGTGCTTTTATGTGTTTCGTTATGTGTTTGGTGGGCTCGGGGAGCCCACCCTACGTTCTATATCGGCATTCGATGGACATCCATATCCACCAGCCAACCGTCGCGTCTACCGTAGGGTGGGCACCCTGTGCCCACGCACCACCGGCGTCAAACCTTGAGGATGCGCTCGCCGCGGCCGATGCCGGAACCGCCCGTGCGGACGGTCTCGAGGATCGAGGCGCGGTCGATGGCGTCGATGAAGGCGTCCAGCTTCGTCTTCGCGCCCGTCAGCTCGATCGTGTACGTTTTTTCCGTCACGTCGATGATGCGGCCGCGGAAGATGTCGGCGGTGCGCTTCATTTCCTCGCGCTCCTTGCCCACCGCCCTTACCTTGATCAGCATGAGCTCGCGCTCGATGTGCTGGCCTTCGGTCAGGTCGACCAGGTGCTGGATCATCCAACTAACTCCTCCGTTTTAACCTTAGCAATACGT
>NZ_CDRNIL010000151.1:0-7375 GCF_977014125.1 Massilia phosphatilytica | reverse complement strand
CGATCGTGGTGTCAAAAACGAGGAGTTAATTCACTATCCAGCACCTATGTCCTGGATTCGCGCACGCTCATTCCGCGCGGTGTAACTATGACGTGATCGTCGGAGCCCGGCATGCGCCGTTGATGTTCGGCGACCAGCTTGGGCTCGAGAGCTCGACAAGCGATCGCGCGGGATGTCCAGGTTGCAGCTCGCCGCCCGGCCGTCTTAGCACTTTCTTCGCACGCCGCCGTTACGGCTTCTTGCTTGTCTTCGCCTTCGCTAGCCAAACGACGGCTCAGCTCGGCGCTCAATGCTGCGCTCGGCCAGCATCTTCTCGAGCTGCCCGGCCCGGAAGCCGGATTCGCCGAGAATTCGATTCGGCGTCCTTGTTCTCAACCTGGGCCAGAACTGCTCGACTTCTCAGCTCAACCGAGAACGGGTATTTTGCAGCTTTCCGTTCTCGGGCTTTTTGGTGGTCATCATCTTCGGTCATAGAACAGCTCCTTTTCCGGCATTATTTTCATGACCCCGTCTCCACACAGAAAATCTGACAGGCCCCGGGGCGCGGCGGTGGATCAACTCGGCCTCGTAGCTTCTTGTCACGGTTCGGCCAGGGCATTATCATAGGCTGTCGCCTTTGCCTCCCAGTATGGTGCCGGCTTCTGCCAGGGTTCGCTGTACGTTATCGGCACATATTCGCGAGCCCCGACGCCCTTCTAAGTGTCAAAGTGGCGATTTTGGTTGCGTTGATTTCATGTTGCCGTTGTTGGATGTATGCAGACTTCGCGGGCGATGCAACGTTTGAGAGCATCGGAGCGCTTCGAGCTCGGAATGCCCTTCGTGAGCCGTTTTTCGACGTAAGCCGTCCGGGCATCAGCTCCGCAAGCGGCTGATCGCAATAATGTGCAGTGCGCTGTCGGCCCCGATCGCCGCCACGGTTCAAGCGATGCCTGCATACCTTTCCCGAAGACGTGACCGGGCTGACGCCGCATAAGGAGCAAAGCTGGCTTCCGATTGCAGGCGTCCACTGTTGTCGCCTGCCGTCGTGTGCCGCCGATTCGTATCCAATGGAGTTGCGCGCGATGAGTTCCGCGCAAGTTCATCCACGAGCTTGGCAATCATGACGTCGCGGATCTCGTCATGCAGTTCCAGGTAGCGCCGCCCAGGGACTTGAGCGCGATCCGATAAGGAGACGTCAAGTTTCGGTAATCAGAAAGGTCAGGCGCCAGGCTGCAAGCGTCCGTACCAGCTGCATACGGGTCATCGTACGCAGCGACTCCCCGAAGTTCGTCCGCGGCGCTAACGACGGGCATTTTGAATGAGCTGCAGGGCAACCCGCGGCGGCAGCTGCCGTCTTACGGCAGACCTTCAGTACCCGCAACGACTCGACCATCGTCGCGCGTCTTGGGCGTGACGGTCCGCACCTGGCAAGCGCTGCATGAGCGGCGTTCTCCGCGTCGATCGTATCGTCTTTGCCTCGCTTGCGGCGATCATGTTTATCTGGCGCCGTCACTTCCAGCACGGCTACGCCAGCACGCCTGCAGATAACGAAGCAAACCCGCGCCATAGGTTCCGGTGCATTCGACACTGATTCGACAAGCTCGCCGAAAGAACCAAGCCGAGGCCAGCATCTGCTTGTACCCGTGACGCGTCGTTGGCAAAGCACTGGTTGGCCGAAGACGCGATCCTGGTCATCCACTACCGCTGCAAATGCAGGTCTTTGTGGGTATCCACACCACCGACCACAATCCGTTGCTCATCCATGGCCTGACGCTCTGTCGCTTCACTCCGGCTGTCCAGGTATTCGTAGTGGCGGAATCGCTAACTTCTACCTAAAGGAGCGGCAGGCCATGGATGAGCAACGGATTGTGGTCGGT
Organism: Massilia phosphatilytica; assembly: GCF_977014125.1. Classification (NCBI taxonomy): domain Bacteria; kingdom Pseudomonadati; phylum Pseudomonadota; class Betaproteobacteria; order Burkholderiales; family Oxalobacteraceae; genus Massilia; species Massilia phosphatilytica. The sequence continues at coordinate 5,519 of NZ_CDRNIL010000151.1, read as the reverse complement.
GGTGTGGATACCCACAAAGACCTGCATTTTGCAGCGGTAGTGGATGACCAGGATCGCGTCTTGGCCAACCAGTGCTTTCCAACGACGCGTCACGGGTACAAGCAGATGTTGGCCTGGCTTGGTTCTTTCGGCGAGCTTGCTCGAATCGGTGTCGAATGCACCGGAACCTATGGCGCCGGTTTGCTTCGTTATCTGCAGCATGCTGGCGTAGCCGTGCTGGAAGTGACGGCACCAGATAAACATGATCGCCGCAAGCGAGGCAAAGACGATACGATCGACGCGGAGAACGCCGCTCATGCAGCATTTGCCCAGGTGCGGACCGTCACGCCCAAGACGCGCGACGGCATGGTCGAGTCGTTGCGGGTACTGAAGGTCTGCCGTAAGACGGCAGTTGCCGCCCGCCGGGTTGCCCTGCAGCTCATTCAAAATACCATCGTTAGCGCACCGGACGAACTTCGGGAGTCGCTGCGTACGATGACCCGTATGCAGCTGGTACGGACGCTTGCAGCCTGGCGCCCTGACCTTTCTGATTACCGAAACTTGACATCTGCTTATCGGATCGCACTCAAGTCCCTGGGGCGGCGCTACCTGGAACTACATGACGAGATCGCGGATCTGGACGTCATGATTGCCAAGCTCGTGGATGAACTTGCGCCGGAACTCATCGCGCGCAACTCCATTGGATACGAATCGGCGGCACAGCTATTACTGACGGCAGGCGACAACAGTGGACGCCTGCAATCGGAAGCCAGCTTTGCTGCCTTATGCGGCGTCAGCCCGGTACCTGCATCTTCGGGAAAGGTATGCAGGCATCGCTTGAACCGTGGCGGCGATCGGGCCGCGAACAGCGCACTGCACATTATTGCGATCGGCCGCTTGCGGACCGATGCCCGGACAAAGGCTTACGTCGAAAAACGGCTCAACGAAGGGCATTCCAAGCTCGAAGCGCTCCGATGTCTCAAACGTTACATCGCCCGCGAAGTCTTCTACATCATCCAACGACGGCAACATGAAATCAACGCAACCAAAATCGCCACTTGACACTTAGAAGGGCGTCAGGGGCTCGCAATATGTGTCGATAACGTACAGCGAACGCCTGGCAGAAGCCGGCATCGAGCCGTCTGTGGGAAGCAAAGGCGACAGCTATGATAATGCCCTGGCCGAGACCATTAACGGACTTTACAAGGCCGAGTTGATCCACCGCCGCGCCGAGCCTGTCAGATTTTCTGTGTGGAACGGGGTCATGAAATAATGCCGAAAGGACTGTTCTATGACCGAAGTGATGACCACCAAAAAGCCCAAGAAACAGAAAGCTGCGTACCCGTTCTCGGTTGAGCTGATCGACCAGTTGCTGGCCCAGGTTGAGAACAAGGACGCCGAATCGATCCTCGGCGAATCCGGCTTGGCCGGGCAGCTCAAGAAGATGCTGGCCGAGCGCATGTTGACGGCCGAGCTGAGCCATCATTTGGCTAGCGAAGGCGAAGACAGCAAGAACCACCGTAACGGCAGCAGTCCGAAGAAAGTGCTGACGCCGGGCGGCGAGCTCAACCTGGACATTCCGCGCGATCGCTTGTCGAGCTTCGAGCCCAAGCTGGTCGCCGAACATCAACGGCGCATGCCGGGCTTCGACGATCACGTCATCAGCATGTACGCGCGCGGAATGAGCGTGCGCGAAATCCAGGGACATCTGCTGGAGCTGTACGGTACGCAGGTGTCGCCGGATCTGATTTCCACTATCACCGACGAGGTGCTTGAAGAGGTCACGCAATGGCAGCAGCGGCCGCTCGAAGCGATGTACCCGATCGTCTACTTCGATGCGCTGCGCCTGAAAATCCGGGGCGAAGGCACCGTCAAAAACAAGGCTGTGTATCTGGCCCTGGGCATTCGCGTTGATGGCCGAAAGGAAGTGCTGCGGATTGTGGATCGAGCAGACCGAAGGGGCCAAGTTCTGGCTGAAGGTTTTCAACGAGTTGAAGAACCGCCGGACTGGACGATATCCTGATCGCTGTCGTGGATGGCTTGCGCGGCTTCCCCGAAGCCATCGAGGCAGTCTATCCTCAGGCGCAGATCCAGACGTGCATCGTGCACCTGATCCGCAATTCGACGACGCTGGCGGCCTGGAAGGACCGCAAGGAACTGGCTGCGGCCTTGAAACCCGTCTATCAGGCTGCTAACGCCGATCTGGCTGAAGCGGCGCTCGACGCGTTTGCGACGGGCCCATGGGGCACCAAATTCCCGACCGTGGCGGCGATGTGGCGACGCCAATGGCAGCAGGTGATCCCTTTCTTTGCGTACCCTCCCGAGGTGCGCACGATCATCTACACAACAAATGCCATTGAAAGTTTGCATATGCGCCTGCGTAAGATCGTAAAGAACCGCGGCCATTTCCCCAGCGACGACGCTGCGACCAAATTACTCTTCCTGGCATTGCGCAATATCGAGAAAGACTGGAAGATGCCGCAGCGTACCTGGAAGCAGGCCGCTAACCAGTTCGCCATTATGTTCGGCGAACGCTTCACAAACGCGATTACCTAACTACGAAATTCTGGCCCCGCACACAGAATTTCTGACAGGTCCGCCGCGCCCCTTGGAAAACGCGTGAAGCCGTTGAATTGGCTACGCTGGAATGGGTTTCCTGGTTCAACCACCACCGTCTGCTTGAACCACTCGGCTATATACCACCGGCAGAAGCTGAGGCAAACTATTACGAGCAGTTGAGTAGTCAGGCCCTCCCGGTCTGACTTCGCACTAACCGGCCTCCACGAAAGCCGGGGCGGTTAACTTTCCCCAACTTTGGTCCCCTAGAGGCAGTGCATTTAGCTCAACACGTGACTCGCGCCAGCGCGGCCAGTGCTGGTCAAGCAACGTGACAAAGCGCTCGTTGTGTGTCGGCTCAAGCAGGTGAAGCATCTCATGCACCACGACATACTCAACAAGATCCTTGGGCTTCTTCACCAATTCAGTGTTCAGACGAATGTTGCCTGCACGGTGATTGCAACTGCCCCACTTCGTCTTCATGCGTTGTAGGAAGTAGCCTGCGACGTGCACACCCAATATGGGCTCCCATTTGGCTATCAGCTGCGGCACCAAGGCATGCAGCAGGGATTTGTGCCAAGCGTGCATCACCTCAGCACCGTTTCGCCAAATCGTGCCCGGGGCGCACGGAAAGCGTGATGCGCTTGTGGTCCAATTTGACGAAGGGCTTCACGTCAGCTTCCACTACAGTCATCAGATGCCTACGGCCCCATAGCTCGTGGCTCTCTCGCTCACGAAACTCGCGTGGTGTCTCGCGAGCCTGGGCCTTGAGTGTTTCTTGCTGCTGGCGAATCCACGCAAGTTTGGAGATCGCATACGCACGCGCCACCTCCGTACGGATGCCTTGCGGCGTTACTAGGGTGACTCGCCCATCTGGCGGATGCACGGTGAGGTGTACGTTTTTTACGCCTTTGCGGATCAATTCGATCCTTAACGCCCCCAAGACAATCTCTTCGCTCATCAGTATCCTGGCTGGTTCTTGATGATCTCGAATATGGCCAGGGTGGCAGCCTTGTTCTTCTTCATGATCGGATAGATGGCATTCAGCACTTGGGCCTCCCGCGCAGAGTCACCTTTCCAGTCCGCCGGCGCCTTCTCACGAATAGCTTTGTCCAGCATCAGCGCCAAGGCTAAGTATTCGTCGCCATATGGCGCCGCGGGTTCCGCCACAGTGTTCTCCGGCACAGCGGCCAGGATGCTAGGCAAGTTGTTGTACAGGACTGCCGCCTCCTTATTGCCTTGAAGTGCGGCCGGTAACGTGTTGCTGTCTTGGCCGTGACTGCCCAGCTTTTTAGCCAAAGCTTCGGCGTTCTTCAAGAACTCCTCATAGCTCTCTGTATCGTCTCGCTTCTGCTTGATCAGGTCTTCCAGCAGCTTTGACATCTGTTCATAGAACTTCGGATCAGTCAACTCGTCACGGATAATATTCTTGCGGACGTTGTTGATAATACCTTCCGCAATCGCGTTGCGCGATAGCTTGCCCTTCTCGTTGAGTTTCTTGGCAATCGCATCGTGGATGCCTGTTTCGATGATCAGCTCGGTCAAGGACAGCGAACTCAAGTCACCCAGCAAGTCCGCCGGGTCGGCCTGGATGTAGGTGTTGATGAGGTGGCGCATGTCCGCCTCAAAAGGCTTAATGTCCAGTTCCTCTCCAGAGTGGTTCTTGATCGCGGCGCGCACCTCGCTGTAAAAGGCCGTCTCCTTCTCGAAGGTCTCGATCTGTTTCGCGCTGTAGCCCGCCTCATCCAAGTTCTGTGCCAAGTCCGCATAGGCGCGCACATAGGCCGCCACAGCCTTGTAGAAGGCAATGCGCAGCGGCTCGGTGTCGTTCAGCGCGGCTGCATCTGCCACACTGCCGCAGAAATAGTGAATGTGCTGCTCGATGCCCTGCGGTTGCTTGACCGGCGCGCAAAGGTAGATCAGCGCCTCGCGTGCCGCATCGAGCTTGGCCTTGCCCTCGTCGCGCCAGTCCTTGACGATCACGTTGCTGTCGTCGCCGCAGGTCTCCGTGTCCAGCTCATCCGAGGTGTAGACTGCAATCGCGTTCTGCACTTTGCTGAACAATTCCTTGTAGTCGACGATGTAACCGTAGTCCTTGTCCTCGCCGTCCAGTCGATTTGTGCGGCAGATGGCCTGAAACAGGTTGTCGTAGCGCAGCTCGTTGTCCAGGTAGATGTATGTGCAGCTGGGCGCATCGAAGCCGGTCAGCAGCTTGCTCACCACGATCAGTAGTTTGAGGTTCGCCGGTTCCTTGATGAGGCGGTGCTTCATCTCTGTCTCATACTGGGTGGTGGTCTGGCCCCCCTTCAGAACATGCTGGGTGTAGGTGTCAAACAGATCGAGACCTTCGAGAAGGAGACGGCCTTTTACAGCGAGGTGCGCGCCGCGATCAAGAACCACTCTGGAGAGGAACTGGACATTAAGCCTTTTGAGGCGGACATGCGCCACCTCATCAACACCTACATCCAGGCCGACCCGGCGGACTTGCTGGGTGACTTGAGTTCGCTGTCCTTGACCGAGCTGATCATCGAAACAGGCATCCACGATGCGATTGCCAAGAAACTCAACGAGAAGGGCAAGCTATCGCGCAACGCGATTGCGGAAGGTATTATCAACAACGTCCGCAAGAATATTATCCGTGACGAGTTGACTGATCCGAAGTTCTATGAACAGATGTCAAAGCTGCTGGAAGACCTGATCAAGCAGAAGCGAGACGATACAGAGAGCTATGAGGAGTTCTTGAAGAACGCCGAAGCTTTCGGCTAAAAAGCTGGGCAGTCACGGCCAAGACAGCAACACGTTACCGGCCGCACTTCAAGGCAATAAGGAGGCGGCAGTCCTGTACAACAACTTGCCTAGCATCCTGGCCGCTGTGCCGGAGAACACTGTGGCGGAACCCGCGGCGCCATATGGCGGACGAATGCTAGCCTTGGCGCTGATGCTGGACAAAGCTATTCGTGAGAAGGCGCCGGCGGACTGGAAAG
>NZ_CDRNIL010000150.1:0-5664 GCF_977014125.1 Massilia phosphatilytica | reverse complement strand
CACGTATTGCTGAAGGTTAAAACGGAGGAGTTAGTCGGACGACCCCTTGACATGGCTTCCTCAGCCCGCTGTACCGTCTGGCGCGCGCGGGCGCACTGGCCACGGTACGGCCGAGCGGCAAGGTCGCGTTCAAGCCGGCGGACCTTATGTACGTCTTCTTCATCGGCATCGCACTGTACATGCTAGCGACCGCGCAGCAGTGGAACTTCATGGCCCGGATCGGCCCGACGGTGGTCGCCGGCATCCTGATCGCGGCAGGCACCGTCAGCCTCGCCAACAAGGTGTTCTTCACGTCCGCGCGGGCCGGGCAGGCGCAGGCCGGCCTCCACATGGACGTGGGCAGCGACCACGAAGGCGCCGTGCCGGAAAAGGTCGCCCTGCGGCGCGCCATGGCCTTCCTCGGCTGGCTGCTCGGCTTCCTCGCATGCACGTCGGTGATCGGCCTGATTCCGACCGTACCGCTGTTCATCGTGGCCTTCATGCGCATCGAGGGGCGCGAATCGTGGTGGACCAGCGTGATCCTCGCCATCTGCGTGACGGCCTTCCTGTACGGGATCTTCGACCAGGTCCTGCACATCCCCTGGCCGAGCAGCCTGCTGGGCGAATGGTTTCCCGCGCTGACCATCGGCGGCGCTTGAACCGTGTTTAACGACAAGGAGATCAACATGACACAGAATCGACTCGAACCCATCGACCCGGCGCTGGCCAGCGACGCGCAGAAAAAGGTCATCGCGCGGCTGGGCGAGGGACGGGGGCGCATTCCCACACCGTTCAACATCTGGCTGCACAATCCGCAGCTGGCCGAGGGCATGGAAATCATCGGCACGCATGTCGACCGCTCGCCGGTGCTGAGCGAGGCGGAGACCGAAGTGGCGATCCTGTCCACCGCGGTATTCTGGAATGCGGCCTATGTCGTCGCCAACCACCGCCGCCATGCGCTGAAGGCGGGGGTACCGGAAGCGGTGGTCGCGGCGATCCTCGCCAAACGGCGGCCGCAAACGGTCGAGGGACGGCTGGGTACCGTGTGCGACGCCGTCGGCGACATCCTCGCGGGCGGCGTGATCGAGGACCGGCGCTTCGCCGCGTACGAGGCCGCGCTCGGGCGTGCCGTGATCGCCGAACTGCTCGTCACGATCGGCTACTTCACGTCCGTGTCGCTCGCCATGAGCCTGCACGCGCTGCCGCCCAAGGACTGAAGGGAGCGCCGGATGACACGAACCATCGACCGCCGCGGCTTCCTGCGCGGCGCCGGGCTGCTCGGCCTCGGCGTCGCCGTGGGCGGCCTCGCGGCGCCACACGTCGCGCGGGCTGCGGCGACCCGGCTGCGGATCGTCAGCAATCCCGGCCTGGAAAACGCCACGCTGAACGCCCTGATGGCGCAGCAGGGTTTCTTCAAGCGCTTCGGCGTCGATGCGACGATCGTCGAAGCGCCCGGCATCGCCGGTCCCTTCGACGCCATCGCCGCGGGCACGGCGGATGTCTGCATGGTCTCGGGCTACAACCGCGTGCTGGCGCGGATCGAGCAGGGCGCGCCGGTCAGGATCGTCGGCGCCGGCATGCGGAAGTGCGCGCTGACGGTCTATGCAAGACCGGACAACATCCGCACGCTCGCGGACCTGCGGGGCAGGACGGTGGCAGTCGGACCTCACCTGGGACTGCTGCACGAATCCATGCTGCAGCTACTGAAGGAAACGGGGATCGACGCGGCCCAGGTAAAGTTCGTCGACAAGGGCAGCAACGACCAGTGCTATCACGCGGTCGTCGACGGCGAAGCCGACGCCTGCTGCGCGAGCATCTCGCACCTGAACGACCGGGACGGGCTCGTGCCGGTCATCGGGGGCAACCTGTGGGAGGCGCTCCCGCACTACACTTTCCAGACCGCGTACGCGTCCGACACCACGCTCCGGGACAAGCACGACGGCCTGGTCGCCGTGATGGCCGCGTATGGTGCGCTGTACGACTTCCTGACGTCGCCGGGCTCGCGCGACGCCTTCTTCGACGCGCGCAGGCATGCCCAGAAGACGTTCGACGCGCCGTCGGCGCAGGCGATCTGGGATTTCAACCATGTGCAGAAGCCGTATTCGAAGAACCTGGCGCTAGGCGGCGGCGACATCGCCTACCTGCAGCGCATGTTCATCGGTCTCGGCAGCCTTAAGCGCCAGCAGCCCTTTGCGGACGTGGCGGACATGTCGGCGGCACGCGCCGCCGCGACGCTGCTGGGCTGAGCGACCATGACGCTGCGCGATTCAACGATTTCCACCCGACTGTGTCTCGGCTTCGGCATCCTGATCGCCATGACGATGGCCATGGCCATCCTCGGCATCGACGCGATGCAGGCGCTGAGCCACACTTCGGACGACATGGCGAATAAAGTCTGGGTGCGCGCGCGCCTGGCCAACCTGGTCGCGGACAACCTGCGCGGCAGCATGACCCGCCTTGCGCAGATGGTCGCCACGGGACGATCCGGACGTCCGGACCATGGCCGGCAAGAAGGTCGGCGTCACTACCGCCAACTTCAACAAGGCGCTGCACGACCTCGAGCCGCTCGTCCTGACGGCGGAAGGCAAGGCGCTGCTGGCCGATACGCTCGCGCGGCGCGACCGCTACCTTGCGGACTGCCTCGAGGTCATCGCCCTCGTGCACGCCCGCAGGCAGGAGGAGGCCACTGCGCTGACGTATGGCGCCGCGTACGCCAGCAACCTGGACCTGTCAGCGCGCACCGAGCGGCAGGCCACTTCGCTCGAGACGACCAGCATGTCGATGGAGCGCATGACGTCGACCGTGCGGCTCAATGCCGAACATGCGCGGCAGGCGAGTGCGCTGGCCGTGGCCGCGTCGGATGTGGCGCGCGATGCCGGCGCGGCCGTGGCGCGCGTGGTCGACACCATGCGCGGCATCGACGCCACGTCGCGCCGGATCGTGGACATCGTGGCCGTGATCGACGGGATCGCGTTCCAGACGAACATCCTGGCGCTGAACGCCGCCGTCGAGGCGGCGCGCGCGGGCGAACAGGGACGCGGCTTCGCCGTCGTCGCTGGCGAGGTGCGCAGCCTCGCCCAGCGCTGCGCGGCGGCGGCCGGCGAGGTGCACGCCTTGCTCGACGCATCGGTCGCGCAGGTGGACACGGGCTCGAAGCTGGTCGACGAGGCCGGCATGACGATGGATAGGGTGGTCGACAGCGTTCAACGCGTCACCGACATCGTGGCCGGAATCAGCTGCGCGAGCCGCGACCAGGCGGCGGGCATCGGCGAGATCAACCGGTCGATCGCGACGCTCGACACGATGACGCAGCAAAACGCGGCGCTGGTCGAAGAAGCTGCCGGCGCCGCAGGCAGCCTGCAGGACCAGGCCATGCGGCTGCAGCAGATGATCAGTACCTTCAAGGTCGAACGCGGCAACCGCCTGCCGCACGCATCGGCCTGACCTCGCGCGCGCCGTCGCGGCGCGCGCATACCGCCGCGCACGGCCATGCGCCGGCATTCCCCCTTTCGCACCGAGGCTGCCGGCCATAAGCAGGCAGCAGGGGCCGTGCGGCCTTTTGCAGTGCACGCCGCAAGGCCCGCGACCTATCATGATCTTCGTATTTTCCAGTACAACATCAGGAGATCCAACGTGCAGAAAAGGGTTCATCTCAAGATCGCGATCGCCGATCACCCGCAGACCGAGGCCGTCCGCAACGGCACCATTCCCATCGAGGGCGTGGATGCCGAATTCGTCACCGTCAAGCCGCAGATCGGCGCGTTCCGCCGCATGGTGCGCGACGTCGAATTCGACGTCTGCGAACTGGCGCCGACCACCTACATCATCGCGCGCGCCTACGGTGCGCCGTTCGTCGCGCTGCCGATCTTCGTCGTGCGCCGCTTCCACCACAGCGGCCTGCTGGTACGCCCGGATGCGGGCACCAGGACGCCGAAAGACCTGGAGGGCAAGAAGGTCGGCGTGCGTGCCTATTCCGTCACCACGGGCGTCTGGACACGCCAGGTGCTGATCGACGAATTCGGTCTCGATGCCTCGAAGGTGACCTGGGTCGTCGACGACGAGGAACACGTCACGCAGCTGCAGCTGCCGCCGAACGTCATCCATGCGCCGGCAGGCAGCTCGCTGGCCGACATGATGGCCAAGGGAGAATTGGCGGCCGGCTTCGCCGCCAACGCGGGCATCGGCCGCACCGGCGCCCCGACCGGCGGCTGGCAGGAGGTCGAAGCCGACTACCCCGACCTGTTCCCGGACGCGACGAAACTCGAAGCCGACTATTACACCCGCACCGGCATCTACCCGATGCACGGCACCATCGTCGTCAAGGACTCGGTGCTGGCCGGGCATCCGCGGATCGCGAAGTCGATCTACGACGCCTTCGACAAGGCCAAGAAGCAATGGCTTGCGCGCCTGGACGCGGGCGAAGCCACGACCAAGGGCGACCAGAAATACCTCAAGCTGCGCGAGATCGTCGGCCACGATCCGCTGCCGTACGGCCTGAAGGAAAACCTGAAAACGATCGAAGCGCTGGAAGCCACGGCGTTCAAGCAGGGCCTGACCCCGCGCCGCATGTCGATCTACGAACTGTTCGTCGACCCCCAGCACTGATTCCAAGGAACGCACCATGATCATCGATTGCCACGGCCACTTCACCACCATCCCGAAATCGCTGCGCGACTGGCGCGCGCAGCAGACCGATGCCGTCAAGGATCCGTCCAGGGCGCCGCTGCTCGCCGGCGCCCACGTCTCGGACGACCAGATACGCGAATCGATCGAAACGAACCAGCTGCGACTGATGAAGCGAACGCGGCTCGCGACCTGACGATCTTTTCGCCGCGCGCCAGCTTCATGGCGCACCACATCGGCGATTTCGAGACGAGCGCCACGTGGGCCGCGATCTGCAACGAGCTGTGCTACCGCGTGTCGCAGCTGTTCCCGCGATCAACTTCATCGGCGCCGCCATGCTGCCGCAGTCGCCCGGCGTCGACCCGAAGACGTGCATCCCGGAGCTCGAACGCTGCGTCAAGGAATACGGCATGGTCGGCATCAACCTGAACCCGGACCCGTCGGGCGGCCACTGGAATTCCTCGCCGCTGTCCGACCGCCACTGGTATCCGATCTACGAAAAGATGGTCGAGTACGACATCCCGGCGATGATCCACGTGTCCGACCAGCTGCAATCCTTGCTTCCACACGACGGGCGCGCACTACCTGAATGCCGACACGACGGCGTTCATGCAATGCCTGACGAGCGATCTGTTCAAGGATTTCCCCACCCTGAAATTCCTGATCCCGCACGGCGGCGGCGCGGTGCCTTATCACTGGGGCCGGTTCCGCGGTCTCGCGCAGGAAATGAAGAAACCGCTGCTGCAGGACCACCTGCTGAACAACATCTTCTTCGACACCTGCGTGTACCACCAGCCGGGCATCGACCTGCTCACGAAGGTCATCCCGACGAAGAACGTGCTGTTCGCCTCCGAGATGATCGGCGCCGTGCGCGGCAAGGACCCGGCCACCGGCCAGTATTTCGACGACACCAAGCGCTACGTCGACGGTATCGCCGCATTGAGCGCCGAGGACCGCTACAAGATCTACGAAGGCAACGCCCGCCGCGTGTACCCGCGCCTGGACCGCGCCAGGTGCTGGATCATCCGACTGAACTCCTCCGTTTTAACCTTAGCAATACGA
>NZ_CDRNIL010000149.1:0-6339 GCF_977014125.1 Massilia phosphatilytica | reverse complement strand
TGTCCTGTACTTCGTTCAGTTACGTATTGCTAAGGTTAAAACGGAGGAGTTAGTTGGATGATCCAGCACCTGGTGAACGGCGCGCTGGCGAAAGTCCACCAGTACGGCTGGCGCTATCTCGACCTCAAGCCGGCCAACCTGCTCGTCGACGCGCGCGGCAGCGTACTGAAACTGGCCGACTTCGGCACCAACCGTCCCTTGCTCGAGGACGGTGCCGCCCATTGCCTACGCCGGCACCGCCGCCTGGCAGGCGCCCGAGCAGTTCTTCCCGGACGCCGGCGGCCGCTACCGGACCGACGCGCGCAGCGATTACTTCGCGCTGGGCGCCCTGCTCTCTACCTCGTCGCCGGCATCCCGCTGCGCTTTTGCGCCGCCTGCGCCGACGCCTACCGCACGCACGGCGCGGCCGGCGCGGGCGCGCTGGGCGCACCGCCGGCGATCCTCGCGCCCGACGAGACCGCGCTGTTCCTCGCGCGTGCTTGCGCCCGATCACGATGCGCTGCTGGTCCTGCTGCGCGCCCTGCTGGCGCCGCGTCCCGACGCGCGGCCGCGCCACGCGCTCGAGATGAGCCGCCTGATCGCGCGCGCGGCGCAGGGTCTCGAATGCGTGCCCGGCGCCTGGCGGAGCGCGGCATGACGCCCGCATCGTCACGCACGGCACGGGTGTTCGCCGGGGCCGCGCTGGCCGCATCGTGCGCACTGCAGATGCTCGCGCTGCTGCGCGCGCCGGCCGCGTGGATGCCGGCGCGCGTGGCCGTCGTGCTGCCCCGGGGCGCGGCGCTCGACCTCGACCACGCCGCCCTCGGCGCGCCGGTCGCGGACGGCGGCCGGCTGCAACTGCGCCACGCCGCGGACGGCAGCTGGTGGGCGGCCGCCGCCGGCACGGCCGGCACGCTGCTCGTCCAGGATGGCGAGCGCCGGCGCCGCAGCGGCAGCGTCGTGCTGCGCCCGGGCCAGCAGTTCCAGCCGGGCGCCCTGCGCATCGGCGTCGACGCGGCCGACGCCGACGCGGTGTCGTTGTCCGCCGGCCGCACGACATGGCGCTACGACGGCGCCCTGCTGCGCCGCGACGGCCGGCCGCAGCCGGCCTGTCCGGACGCGCGCATCGGCACGCGCCTGGCCGGCCTGTGGAACCCGGTCGCGCCCGCCATGCTCGCCTTCGGCCGCCCGCTCGTTGTCGGCGGCAACCTCGATTGCGGCAACCGCATCGCCGTCGCCGGCCTGCCGGCGCCCGCCGCCACAATCGCGCGCAGCCACGCCAACGACGGCTTCGTGCTGGCCGCCGCGCCGTCCGTCCCGGTGCTGCTGACCGTGGACGGCCACGCCGCGCTGCTGGCTGGCCGCCCGCTGCGCCTCGACGGCGGCGGGACACTCGTCGCCGGCCGCACGCGCCTGCTGCTCGCGATGGACGGCGACATGCTGCGCCTGCGTCCCGCCGGCCACGTCGCCCTGTATCCGGACACCGCGCCGCGCCTGCCGCCGGGCGTCACGTGGACGTGGACGCGGCGCGCGCCGTGGGACCTGCCGGCGCAGGCCGGCGTGCCGCTGCTGGTTGTTCTCGGCCTCGGGAGCGCGGGCGCGCTCGCGGCGGCGCTCGGCGCGCGCGCGGGCACGCGCCTGCATGCCGGCGCGGCGGCCGGCATGGGCCTGCTGCTGGCCGGCGCCGGCGTCGTGCTGTTCTGGCTCCAGCGCAGCGGTGCGCCGCCCGGCGCGGGCGTCGGGCTGGCCGCTGCCTGGGCCGCGCTGGCGTTCGCGCTGCTGGCGCCGCGCCGCCTCGACCCCGTCCTCGCCGCGGCGCTGCCGCTGCTCGCGCTCGGCCTGCTGGCGCAGCTCGACCTGGGCCTGGGCGCGCCGGACACCGCGTGGCTGCGGCACTTCCACAAGACCGCGGCGCTGCTGGCGCTGGCCTGCGGCGTGGCCACGCTGGCGGCCCTCGTTCGGCCGGCGCGCCCGCTGCCCCAGGCGCGCATCGAGCTGGCGCTGCTGCTGACGACCGGCGCCGCGCTCCTCGCGCTGCTGCTGCAGGTCGCGTACGGCGACGAAACCGGCGTGTTCGACCTGCAGCCGGTGGAATTCGCCAAGCTGGCGCTGGCCGCGCTGTCCGCCCACTGCCTGGCGCTCGCCAGCGCGGACGGTCCCGCGCCCGGCGGCGCATGGCGGCGCGGGCTGCGGCTCGCGGCGCCCGCGCTGCTGTTCATGCTGCTGCTGGGCGTCGCGCTCGTGCAGGTCGACGACTATTCGCCGCTCGTGCTGTTGGCGCTGTGGGCCGGCACGATGATGCTGGCCCAGGCGCTGGCCACGCGCCGCCGCGGCACCGTCTTCGCGCTCACGTGCGTCGGCGGCACCGCCGTGCTGGCCGTGGCGCTGCTGCGCGGCGTCGGCGCGGACGGCATCGCGCGCTGGGATTTTTATGCCGACCGCTTCCTCGTCTGGCTCGATCCCGGCACGCATCCGCACACGGGACAGCGGTTGGCCCGCTGGGCGCGCGCGCCATCGCGCAAGGCGGCTGGCGCGGCGCCGACGGCGCGTTCGGCGTGGCGAACCTGGGCCTCGCCCCCGGCTTCGCGCTGCGCGATTTCCCGGCCGTGCAGGACGACTTCGCCGCGTCCTTCTTCCTGCAGCGCCACGGCCTGCTTGCTGCCGTCGGCCTGTGGCTGCTGCAGGCGCTGTTCCTCGCTGGCGCCGCCGCGCCTGGCCGTGCGCGGCCGGCGTCGCCGCCAGGGACGCGCGCGACTACCGCGTCGCCTGGCTCGCGCGCCTGCGCTGCTTTTCCTGGCCGGCGGCGCCGCGTTCGCGTTCGGCCACTTCCTGCTCTCGTGGGGCACGAACCTCGCGATCTTCCCGGTGATGGGCCAGCCGATGAGTTTCCTGTCGGCGGGCGGCTGACCTGCTGTTTTTCGATCCGCCCCCTGCTAGGTGCCGCTGCCGCCAGCAGCCAATCTTTAGAGGAGAACGAATCATGCCGGTCTACGTCCAACATGAAGTCCTAGGCAAGGTGGGCGACGTCTTCGACGCCCACGCCATCTGGCAGGCGCCGGGCCTGGCGCTGTTCGCGCGCCGCCCGCTGCTGCGCGACCTGCTGGAACGCACGCCGCGCGAGCAACGGGGCCGCGCCGCCGTCCGCTGCTTTTCCCACATCACGCTAATGCTGCCGCAGGAAGAAGTCGACGACGACCGCCACCTCACGCGCGGCGCCCGCGTGCGCGACCTCGCGCAAGGCCTGGCGGCGCTGCACCAGAAGGATTTCGGCGACCTGCTGCAGGGCGACGACGTGCGCTACCACGTCGTCGGCGCCGACCGCCTGGAACCGGGCGAGGTGGAGGTCAAGTTCGGCCACGCCGTCTACCTGCCGGCGGCGGGCGAAGCCGTGCAGTACACGGTCGCCGTATCGCGCGACAGCGCCGTGTGGAAGACCGTCTGCGCCATCTATCCGAACCAGCGCCTCACGCTGATCGGCCACGACGAGCACGACGCGACCTGCGCCGCGCCGGGCTGGCCGTTCGGCGCGGAAGGCGCCGTCCTTCTCATCAACGACGGCCCGGATGCGCCGCTGGAAGTCCAGGTGCGGCCCAAGGACGCCTTCGACTGCAGCTGGGATGCGGCGGCCGGCTACTGGACCATTAAATCGCGCCGCGGCGCCGTCGACGCCAGCGGCGCCGCGCTGCGCCTGCTGCTGCGCGTGACGCCGGCGCGGCCCTCGGCCACGGCGCGCGCGCCGGCAGCCGCGGCGAAAGCCCCCAGCGCACCGGCCCGTCCCGCCGTCTGGAAACCGCGCGCGGTGCCGGATCCCGAACTGACGGCCGTGCCCCTGGCGCGGAGCCAGGCGCCGCAGCCGGCCGGCGCGCCGCTGGACGCGACCTATGCGCCGGTCGCGCGCCAGCGCGTGGCGCTGGCGGCGCTGGCGCTGCCCCGGCTGTCGCGCTACCGCGAGACCGGCGCGCAGGTGCTGGAGATCGGCCTGAACCGCGCCTTCGTCCCCGCGGCGCAAGCGCAGGACGCCGTGATCGGCTTCGCCGTCGACGACCAGGACGGGCTGCAGGCGATCACGCCCGCCGGCCGCGAACGGATCGCGGTGCCGGCCAGCTTCAGTCCCGTCGACGGCACGCGCGTGGAACTCGCCGCGTGCGCCCCCGCGCTGGCCGACCGCTACTGCGCCCTGTTGCTGCTGCCGCAACCGCCGGCGCTGCCGGTGGCGCCCGGCGCCCGCTTCACGTTCGGCCGCGGCGCCCCGATGCTGGCGGCGCTGCGCCTGCTGGATTCGCCCCGCTTCCTGCGCAACGCGGCCGGCACGCCGCCGTCCAGCGCCGACCGGCTGGGTCTCTCGCGCGACGCGTTCAGCTTCGAAGCGGGGCCGGACGGCTGGCTGATCGCGCGCCTGTCGCCCACGCAGGCCCTGTACCACCTGGAACGAGCAGCTGGCCTTCGTCGCCGCCATCGACGCCGCCACGCCGGAGCAGCCGTACCGCCTGCCGGCGGGGCGCCACCTCGTCGCCGGCCACTACGTGCTGCGCTTCGATGCCTCGAGGCGCGCATGGACCTCGCCGCCTTCGCCGTCCCGCCCTGGCTGGCCCCGTGGCTGGCCTGGCTCGCCTGGGGCCTCGCGTTCACGATCACGCTCGTGCTGGCCGCGTGGTGCACGCCGCGCGCGTGGTGGCGCCGGCCCAACGCGCGGGCGCTGGCGGTGCTAACCGGCGGCACGCTCGCCTTCGGGATGCTGTTGTCGGCGCTGCTGCCATCCGCGCCCGCGCCGCTCGAAGCCGCGGCGGCTGTCCGGCCGGCGGCGGTTGCCGCGGTGGGCCCGGCGGCCGGCGCGCGCTACCGGGTCGCGGCCGACCTGAACCTGCGCGAAGACCGCGGCGTGCGCGCGCGCGCGTGCGGGTGCTGCGGGCCGGCACCATCGTCACCGCGACGGGTGCGACGGACGGCGACTGGTGGCGGGTGCGCGCCCGCGCCGACGGCCGCGCCGTGGACGGCTGGGCCAGCAGCCTGTGGCTACGCCGGATCGACGAGGGCCGCTGACCCGGCTTCGACACGCCGCATCGGGTTGTAGGGCACCGAGTCCGGCTGCATGGGCGCCGTGCGTTCGAAGCCGAGCGACGCGTAGAACGGCACGGCGACGTTCGACGCGTTGACGGTGAACACGCCCGGATGCCCCGGCTGCAGCGCCGCCGCGCGCGCCGCATGCCACAGGGCCTGCGCGATCCCGCGCCGCTGGTAGGCCGACGTCCACGAACAGGTGGTACAAGTGCGTGCCGCCGCGCATGCCGATGAAGCCGGCCAGCACGCCGTCCACGAGAGCCGCGTGATAGACGAAGCCGGCGTCGAGGTTGCGGCGCAGGGCCGCCGCGTCGTGCAGGGCGAGGAAGGCCGCGCCGTCTTCGGGCGCGGCCTCGTGCAGGATGAAGGTCTCGGCCGCGCGCCGCAACGCGGCGGCAGCGGGGTCGATGTCGGCCGGTTCGAACGGGCGGATCTGCATGTGCGTGAAGGACAGCGGATAAAACGCCAAGATAGCACGGCCGCACCGGGCTTGTCGAAACGTCACGTTGGGAAAACCCCGCACCGACAGGGCAAACGCGGACAACTCCCTCCGCCGCGTTGACCCGGCCGTGGCGCGCCCGTAGACTGGGTTCATGACGAAATTCCGCCTCGCCCCCGCCGCGCCGCCCCACACCCAGACGCCGGCCCCGGCGCGGCGACGAGTCCCGCTGACGCAGCCCCTGCGCCATGCGCGCTACCGGCGCCTGTGGTGCGCCAACCTGGTCTCGAACCTCGGCACGTGGATCCAGACGTTCGCGTCGGCCTGGCTGATCGCATCCAGCTCGCACTCGGCGTCGACGACGACGCTCGGGCAGAGCTCCGACCTACATTCCGGTGTTCCTGTTCGCGCTGTTCGCCGGCGTCGTGGCGGATGCCGTGCACCGGCCGCAGTTCCTGTTCTTCTGCAATCTGTTCATGGCCGCCTGCGCATGCACGCTGGCGGCCCTCGTGACCACCGGGCACGCGCCCCACGCCGCCGTGCTGGCGGTGCTCTTCTGCCTCGGCTGCGGCTCGGCGTTCATGTCGGCCCGCCTGGCAGGCGGCGATGTCCGGTCTCGTCGAGCCGGACGAAGTGGAAGCGGCGGCGACCCTCAACAATCTGTCGTACAACACGGCCGCGATCCTCGGCCCGGCGCTGGGCGGCGTGCTGTTCAAATGGATCGGCCCCGGCCCGCTGTTCCTCGTCAACGCCGTCTCGTTCGTCGGCCTGCTGGCGGTCTACCGCGCCTGGTGGCGCGAAGACGGCGGCCGGCCGGGGCCCTGCGCGGGCTACGGCGCGCGCCTGCGCGAAGGCCTGGCGAT
>NZ_CDRNIL010000148.1:0-7793 GCF_977014125.1 Massilia phosphatilytica | reverse complement strand
AGACACACTTCTTCGGCGCTCTTCATCCAGGATATCTCCTACCGTAAAAGAATCGAGGACGAACTCGCGCGCGAGCGCGAGCTGCTGAACGCAGTCATGGACTCGATCGACGTTGGCGTTGTCGTATGCTCGCAAAGCGGGGAGGTTACCTACTTCGGCCGCGCCGCGCGGGATTTGCACGGCCTGCCCGCCGAGACCATTCGGCCGGACCAATGGGCGTTGCATTACGACCTGTTCACGGCAGACGGCAACGGTCGGCTTCCAACCCGAGCAAATCCCTCTCTTTCGTGCCCTGGAAGGCGAGGTGGTCAAGAACGTCGAGATGATGGTCAAGCCAAAGACCGGCGGCCAGCACTTCCTGTTCGCGAGCGGTCGCGCACTTCACGCGCAGGACGGCAGCAAGATTGGTGCCGTCATCGCCATGAAGGACGTTACGGACCTAAAAGACTCCGAGCGGAGGCTGGAGGCAAGCGAACGGCTGCTACGCACGATCGCGGACACTCTTCCGGTGCTGATCGCCTACGTCGATAAGGACTGCCGCTATCAGTTCGCAAACGCCACCTACGAGAAATGGTTCGGCATCGCGGCGGCCGACTTGATCGGCAAGACCGTCGAGGAAGCATTCGGACGAACCTTTTACCAGGAAGCAAAGACCGCACTGCAGCGCGCGCTGGCGGGCCAGCTCACAAGGTTTGAGTGGCAAACATCCAAGCAGTTCGGTGCGCGCTACATTGAACTCATCGGCATCCCTGACACGAAACACGGTGTGACCGAAGGGGCGTATGTTTTGACGTCCGACATCACGGCGATAAAACGACATGCAGAGGAACTCAGCCGGCTCGCACGAAGCGATACGCTGACCGGCCTGCCGAATCGCAGAAGTTACGAAGAACGCCTGGAAGAAGCACTGCAACGCAGCAAGAGGACCGGGCGGGGCCTGGCGCTGATGTTCCTCGATATCGACCACTTCAAGCAGATCAACGATACGCTTGGCCATGCCGGCGGCGACGCCGTGCTGCAGGAATTCAGCCGTCGATTGAAGGCGTCAGTCCGGACCACGGACATTGTCTCGCGACTTGCCGGCGATGAGTTCACGGTTGTGCTTGAAGGCCTGGAGAACGCCAAGGAAGCGGCGCTCGTGGCAGGCAAGATCATCAGTGCGTTCGCGGAGCCGGTGCAACTCGACCGCGGCACCTGGGCGGTCTCGACCAGTATCGGCGTCACGTTTGTCAAAGGCGATGACATCGATCCGCAGACGCTGAACCGGCAGGCGGATACGGCGTTATATCGCGCCAAGGATAACGGCAGGGGGCAGTGCCTTCTTCTGAGTAGCAGGGGAGGCGCGAATGGCGTCCCACCGGCGTTATCCCATCCCGCGCCGCGCGGTGCTCGTCCACGGTGCCAGGGTGCTCAACGACCGGGTCGAAAACTGCACGTCTTGAGCGAACCGTGGGCGGGGTCGCCGAAGCTGGCGTTCGAGCAGGTGACGGGACCCGTGAATACCTTGGTCACGTTTTCGGTTTCGGTACCGTAACGCACGCGATTGGTGCCGCTGAGCTGGCAAATCGCGCCCTCGCCCGCGCAAGGCGTCCAGGCGCCGGCAGCCACGGTTTTCCGGGCCGCGGCCGGCGCCGCCGCCGTGATCGTGCTGGCATAGCTGCAGGTCTTGGCGACGCCGTGGATCGGGTCGCCGAACACGGCGGTCGTGCACGGCGTCGATGCCGGTGATCGTTTTCGACGTGTAGACACCGTTGGCGCCGAAGCGGACTTCGCGGGTGCCGCTGAACGTGCAGGTGGCGCCTTCGTTGCCGCAGGCCGTCCAGGTGGTCGCCGTGCCGGCCGCGGCCGCGGTGCCCGTCGCTTCATACGCGCCGATGTCGAGCTGGCCCGTCACCGGGACGTGCTTCACCGTTGGCGACCGTCTTGTATTGCGCGACCGGCGCCAGCGACACGCCCGTGGCGGACTTGCCCGGGTCGGAACCGGCATCGATCACGAGCGCGCTGGCGGTCGGATGCAGGTCGTACGTTGGCACGGTCGACGAAGCCCGGCGCAACGCCGAACGGTAGTTGGTCTTGTCGATCGTCGTGGCCTGCGTGCTGAACGTGCCGACGCCCGCAAAGATGTTGTTCTGGATCAGGGCCGGGGTCGGAACCTTGCCGCTGACGAACAGGAACGTACCGCCGCTGCAAATCGTTCAGGAACGTGTTGTTGACGACGTACAGGTCGCTGCCGATGATTGGTCGCGCCTTCTTCGCCGTAGGCCACGATGGTCGGATTCTGAGTTCGACGGCGGGCTGCTCGATGACGTTGCCGATGACGTAGGACGTGCCGGCGTTCGGCAGGTCGATCTCGTAGCGACGGCTGGCCCGCGGCCGTGCTGCCTGTTTGGCCCGGCGATTCGTGCTCGAGAAGCGGCTGTACGACGATCATGTTCGTCATTGCGCGCGACTTCAGGTCGTGGCCGACGTTCGCATCGTGCGAATAGTTGTAGCGGAAGGTCAGGCTCTTGACCTTGCCGATGTACAGGTTGTGCGTCTGGCCGGCGCCGCCGAAGCCGTTGTGCCCGAACTCGGTGTATTCGATCAGTATGTCGCTGTTCTCGTTGCGGTTGCTGAGTATGCCGTTCTCGTTATCGTGCAGGAAGCTGTTGCGCAGCGTGAAGTTGGTGCCTTCCAGGCGCAGCGCCGCACCGTTCTGGTCGGCCACCTTGGCGCCGTACATCTCGACGTTGTCGACGACGACATCGTTGCCGGCGACGACCCAGGTGCCCTTGCCGCTGTTTTCCTTGCCGGCGGCGTCGATTTGCGGGCGGCCGTTCACGCCGCGGATCGTCAGCTTGTTGCCGGCGATCTTGCAGGCGTCGCCCTTGTACGTGGTGCCGCCTTCGATCTCGATCGTGTCGCCGTCCCGGGCCGCGGCGATGGCGGCGCACGGTGCGGAAAAGGTTTTACCGGGGCCGACGGACAGGGTGGCGGCAGACGCGCTGCCGATGAACACTGCGGCCAGCGACATGGCTGCGATCGAGCCGGGCAGGGTGGGTGTGTTATGCATGGGCTGGAGAATATCACCGCGTGGTGTCGGGCGTCGAATGCGAAACGGCTGACGGAATGTGGATAGACAATTCTCGGCCAAAAGCGGCCGCTGTGACTTTGTGTGCATTATCGGGCTGCCGAACCGTGTACGCTGCGGACTTCAGTATTTTCGGAAGCATGATGAAGAAGCGTTTTTTTCAGAAGCAGTCTATCGGATTTGCGCCGCTCGCCTCGGTGCGTGACTGGGCAATCATCGCCGTCATCGTTGCGGGCATCCTGTGTTTAAGAGAACTGGTTTTGCTGTTTTCACTCATGGACCGGGAGGACTTGCAAATCACATTGATCGGCGCATGTTTCGGCATGCTCCCGTCAGTCTTGATGTGTGTGCCGGTGCATGGTGTCGTCGACGGACTGTCACGCGATGCGCTTCGATCCTTCCTGGAGTCGATGAAATTCATTCGGCTTGTCGAACAAGACGGCACCCGGCTCTATACCCAGAACACACCTTCCTGGATGCGCTGGGACTCGAACCGCGTGGCGGTCAGGCCGCTGCCTGACGGGCAGTTGGGTGTGACGATGCCGATTTACTGTTATTGGACCTTGACGCGGCGGCGCTGAGTCGCAGCCCCCGCTTTTTTTCTTGACGAAAGACGGTCCGCTCGGTACACAATGGTTGCCATTTCGACCGCCTACATGTCATGACGCCTCTACCTCCCGCTTTCCAGCCCGTCGCGTGCGACGATCCCGGCGTGTACCGCACCTTGCTGGAATCGACCAGGGCGATCCCGTGGCGAATCGACTGGGCCACGATGCGCTTTACCTACATCGGTCCGCAAATCGAAGCGCTGCTGGGATGGAGCCCGGCAAGCTGGCTGTCCGTGAACGACTGGGCCGATCGCATCCACGAGGAAGATCGCCAAAAGACGGTCGATTTCTGTGTGGCGCAGTCGCAGCGCGGTGTCGACCACGAGGCGGACTACCGGGCCGTCACGCGCCAGGGCGACTATGTCTGGATCCGGGACGTGGTGCATGTGGTACGCCGCCCGGACGGCAGCGTCGACTCGCTGGTCGGCTTCATGTTCGACATCACGGCGCGGAAACAGGCTGAAGACAAGATCCTGCAACTGCAGCGCGAGCTCGAGCTTCTGTCCTACCGCGACAGCCTGACCAGCGTCGCCAACCGGCGCATGTTCGACACGCTCTATCCCGTGGAGTGGGCCAAGGCGCGCGACACCGGGCACCCGCTGTCGCTCGTCATCATCGACATCGATTATTTCAAGCAGTACAACGATCACTATGGCCACGTGCAGGGAGACGAGTGCCTGCGACGCGTGGCCCAGGCCCTGGACGCGGCCGCGTCGCATCCGGGCGACCTGTGTGCCCGTCTCGGCGGCGAGGAGTTCGTCCTGCTGTTGCCGGGCACGGACGCGGAAGCCGCCCGCAACAAGGCCGAGCGCTGCCGCAAGCTGCTGAAGCAGGAGGATATTCCGCATGCCCGCTCGGGCGTCGGCCGGCTGGTGACCGTCAGCATGGGCATCGGCACCATCGTTCCCGGCGCCCAGGACGATCCCGGCGTCTTCCTCGACCGGATCGACCGCCGGCTTTACCAGGCCAAGTCCGCGGGGCGCAACCGGCTCTGCGACGTCGAGGCGTAGCGGTCCGATCGAACCGGCGTCCGGCATGGGTGACTTAACGACCGGATCGCAGAGACTGCGGGTTGCGAACGGCCGGGACTTCAGCTTCTCGCCTTGAGCCTCCGCCACAACGTCGTCCGGCTGATGCCCAGGTAGCGCGCGGCCGCGTCGCGCTGGCCGTCGAAGCGCGCCAGCACGTCGGCCACGGTGTCGCGCGCCGGGGCGGCGGGCGCCGGCGCGATCGCGGGCGCGGCCGGCAGCGCGCCGAGTTCCGGGGCCACCGACAGCAGGAACGCCGGCGTCAGCGCCTGCAGCGGCTCGGCCGCGAGGAACAGCGCGAGGCGTTCCATCAGGTTGCGCAGTTCGCGCAC
Organism: Massilia phosphatilytica; assembly: GCF_977014125.1. NCBI lineage: Bacteria > Pseudomonadati > Pseudomonadota > Betaproteobacteria > Burkholderiales > Oxalobacteraceae > Massilia > Massilia phosphatilytica. The sequence continues at coordinate 2,755 of NZ_CDRNIL010000148.1, read as the reverse complement.
ATTGCCCGGCCACGCATAGGACTGCAACAGCGGGGCGCAGGCCGCGATTTCCGCCGCCAGGTTCGGATGCGGCCGCGCGCTCAGCGCGGCGAGGGCGTTCTTGAGCGCCCATTCGGCGAGCGGCGGGATGTCGGCGCGGCGTTCGCGCAGCGGAGGCAGGGCGAGGCGCAACACCGCCAGGCGGTAGAACAGGTCGGCGCGGAAGCGGCCTTCGCGCACGCGCGCCTCGAGGTCGCAGTGCGTGGCGCTGATCACGCGCACGTCGATGGGGACCGGGCGCGTGCCGCCCACGCGCATCACTTCGCGCTCCTCGAGCACGCGCAACAGGCGCGTCTGCAGCGCGAGCGGCATCTCGCCGATCTCGTCGAGGAACAGCGTGCCGCCGTCGGCCGCTTCGAACAGGCCCGCGTGGCCGCCGCGGCGCGCGCCCGTGAACGCGCCTTCCTCGTGGCCGAACAGTTCCGATTCCAGCAGCGACTCCGCGATCGCGCCGCAGTTGACGGCGACGAACGGCCGGTTTGCCCCACGCCGCGGACTCTCGCGGTGGATGGCCTGGGCGACGAGTTCCTTGCCGCTGCCCGTCTCGCCCTGGATCAGTACCGTCGCCGGCGAGCGCGCATACAGCACGACGGTCTGGCGCAGCCGCTCCATCGCGGGCGATTCGCCGCGCAGGTCGGCGAGGCCGCGGCGCGCGCGGCGGCTGTCGGCGGCGGCGGCGCGGCGTCCGCGGCCGCTTTCGAGCCGGGTCAGGCGCGCCATCTCGAGGGCGTCGTCGAAGGCGCGCCGGATCGATTCGAGCGAGTACACGAAGACGGGCGTCAGGCCCGCTTCCTCGGCCAGGTCGACGATCAGGCCGGCGCCGACGATGACCTCGACCCCGGCCGCCTTGAGCTCGGCGATGCTGGCGCGCGCGTCGTCTTCCGTCACATAGGTGCGTTGTTCGACGGCGAGATTGAAGGTGGCCGTGAACTCGGCCAGCTCCGCCACCGGGCGCTGGTAGTGGACGAAGCCGATGCGCGCGGACATGCGCCGCGCGCGCGCCAGGGCTTGCATGACGTCGAAACCGCTCGCGGTCGCGACGACGACCGGCACCGACACGCGTCCCTTCAGGTACGCGGCGTTGGAACCGGCCGCGATCACGACGTCGCAATGTTCGGTCGCCATGCGCTCGCGGATGTGGCGCGCGGCCTCGTCGAAGCCCAGGTGCAGCGCTTCGATGTGGGCCAGGTGGTCGTAGTCGGGGGTGATGTGGCGGAACAGGTCGGACAGCCGCGACACCGACACCGTCCAGATCACGGGCTTGCCGGCGCCCTGGTCCGGCGCGGGCGCGGGGCGGGTGGGATAACTTCGATGTTGCAAGTGTAACCGAACGTGCAACCGGTGTTTCATCTTTGTTTCATGCTGAAACTGTTGGGCGTAAACATTTCCGCCTGCCGTAAGAATCGGGTAAGGCGGCCCACTTAGGATCGATATCAGCCCGTCAACCTGAACGGCGTATGACTAGAAAACGGAGACAAAAGTGGAAGATGATATTGTCCAGCGGGTCAAGAGCGACCCGAATTACCAGAAGCTCGTCCGGACCCGCTCCCGCTACGGCTGGATGCTGACCTGGGCCGTGATGATCGTGTACTACGGCTTCACGCTGCTGAACGCGTTCGACAAGGGGTTCATGGCCTCCAAGATCGGGTCCGGCGTCATGTCGTGGGCCGTGCCGCTCGGCCTGTTCGTGATCCTGTTCACCATCGCGATCACCGGCATGTACGTGCGCCGCGCCAACAACGAATTCGACGCCCTGACCGATGCCATCCAACGCAACGCCGCCGCCGGCAAGGAAAAGGTCCGCGCATGAAGACGACAACCCTCATCCGCAGTGCCGCCGCCGCGGCCCTGCTGGCCGCCACCGGCGCCGCGCTCGCATCGCCCGACCTGGGCCAGGCCACCAAGCAGGCCACCAACTACACGGCGATCGGCATGTTCGTCGTGTTCGTGATCTTCACCCTGTTCATCACCAAGTGGGCCGCCGAGCGCACCCGCTCCGCCTCCGACTTCTACACGGCCGGCGGCGGCATCACCGGCTTCCAGAACGGCCTGGCGATCGCCGGCGACTACATGTCGGCCGCCTCGTTCCTGGGCATTTCCGCCGCCGTGTTCGCAAACGGCTTCGACGGCCTGATCTATGCGATCGGCTTCCTCGTCGGCTGGCCCGTCATCACGTTCCTGATGGCCGAGCGCCTGCGCAACCTGGGGCGCTTCACGTTCGCCGACGTGGCCGCCTACCGCTTCGCCCCAGAAGCCGGTGCGCATGTTCGCGGCATCGGGCACGCTGGTGACCGTGCTGTTCTACCTGATCGCGCAGATGGTCGGCGCGGGCCAGCTGATCAAGCTGCTGTTCGGCCTGGACTACTGGATCGCCGTCGTGATCGTGGGCATCCTGATGATGGTCTACGTGCTGTTCGGCGGCATGACCGCGACCACGTGGGTGCAGATCATCAAGGCCGTGATGCTGCTGGCCGGCGCCACGTTCATGGCGTTCTCCGTGCTGGCCATGTACAACTTCAGCCCGGAAGCGCTGTTCGCCAAGGCCGTCGAAGTGCACACCAAGCATGATGCGATCATGGGCCCGGGCGGCTTCATCAAGGACCCGATATCCGGCATCTCGCTCGGCATGGCGCTGATGTTCGGTACGGCCGGCCTGCCGCACATCCAGGTGCTGGATCATCCAACTAACTCCTCCGTTTTAACCTTAGCAATACGT
>NZ_CDRNIL010000147.1:0-7213 GCF_977014125.1 Massilia phosphatilytica | reverse complement strand
TGTAACCTACTCGTTCAGTTACGTATTGCTAAGGTTAAAACGGAGGAGTTAGTTGGATGATCCAGCACCTCGGTCGGCGACGTCGCGGCGGCCCATCTTGTCCGCCATGCGCGCGATGGTCCAGTCGTCGAACGCGTATTCGACCGTCTTCGACGCCGCTTCCGGTTCCAGGTCGATCGGCACGTAGCCCAGCTTCATGTAGTATTGCAGGCCGCCGTACGGGCCGTATTCCGCGCTGGACGTCATCGCGCGCAGCGCTTCGCCGGCGTCGAATCCCGTCAAGCCCTTCATGTACGCGTCGGCGATCACGGGCACCGCGTGGTAGCCGATCATGCACCATGTCTCCTGGCCGGCGAACTGCCACACGGGCAGGATGCCGTACGGGCTGGCCTTCTGCGATTCGATCAGCGAGCGCACGAAGTCCACGTTGCGGCGCTCCGGCTGGATCAGCGTCAGCAGCGGATGCAGCGCGCGGTAGGTGTCCCACAACGAGAACGTGGAGTGGAAGCGGAAGCCCTGCGCTTCGTGCACCTCGTTGTCGGGGCCGCGGTACTTGCCGTCCGTGTCCATGAACAGGCTCGGGGCCAGCATGGCGTGATACAGGCTGGTGTATACCATGCGCTTCATGGCGGGCGGCGCATCGATGTCGACGGCGGCCAGCGCCTGTTCCCACGCGTCGTGCGCGCGCCGGCGCTCGGCGTCGAAGTCCCAGCCCGGCATCTCGGCGAGGTTCGCCAGCGCCCCGTCCTCGCTGACGGCGGATACGGCCACCTTCACGAGCACCGTGGCGTCGCCCGGCTGCCCGAAGTCGAACGTGCCCTCCAGCGCCTTGCCTTCCACGAGGACCTTGTCGGCCGGCGTCTTGCCCGGCGCCGCGAAGCCCTTGTATTCGACGCCTTCCTCGCGGTTCAGCAACTGGTGGCCGACGATCGGCCGCGAGAACCGGATGGCGAAGTACAACTTCCGCCCCGGCGCCCAGCCGCGCGTCTCGCGCATGCCAGTGACGGTGTCGTTGCCGCGCAGGCGCAGGCGCGACCACAGGTTCTTGCCGGACCAGTCGTAGATGCTCGAGCGCAGGTCGAGGATCACGTGCGCGTCCGCGCCCGGCTTGAACCGGTAGCGGTGGAGGCCCACGCGCTCGCTGGCCGTCAGCTCCACGTCGACGTCGTTGTCCAGCAGCCCGGACGGCGTGATCGCCCGGCTCCGCATGCTCGTCCTTGTGCGAGAAGCGCGAGCGGTAGCCGCTGAACGGGCGCTCGGGATAACCCGGTTCGAGCTTGACGTCGCCGCTGGTCGGCATCAGGAGGACGTCGCCCAGGTCCGAGCTGGCCCGCGCCGGAGAAATGCGTGTGCGAGAAGCCGAGAATGGAATCGTCCTCGTAGCGGTAGCCGGCCGCCCACGGATAGCTCTGGCGGAAGTGGCGCACCTGGGTGTCCGGGCTCAGTCTGCACCATGCCGAACGGCCGCGTCGCACCCGGGAACGTGTGGCCGTCGCCGCCGGTGCCGATGAAGACGTCGACATTGTCCGTGCGGCTGGCCGCGTGGGCGAGGGTGCACGCGCACAGCGCGGCGATGGCAAGGGAACGCATAGTGTCTCCAGTGTGGTGCCGGGGGATGGCCCCGTGCATCCGATGGCGCGCCGGATCGTCGGCAGTGCGCGGTCAAACCAGGAACATAACGCGAAAGTTTCGGAATCGGCAACAGGAACGCGCGCCGCCGCAGTCCTGCAAGCGCTTGTAAAACCGACAAACCCTTGTAAAAGTTTGGCAATTTTTACGCTGCGCGTCGCTCGCGACGCGACGTTTTTGTGTAACAAAGGCCGATTTGGCGCATTTTTCCGGCCACGACACGCAAGGCTGCGCTAATATTGTCGTACGGAGAATGTTTAACCCGAAGTATATGGAAACTCGCTTCTTGTCTGCCCGGCGCGAACGTGGCTTCACCCTGATCGAGATCCTCGTCGTCGTGGCGATCGTCGGCATCCTCAGCGCCATCGCGATGCCGGCCTACCGCGACTACGTGACGCGCGCGCGCCTGACCGAAGCCTTTTCGGGACTGGGCAGCGTGCCGACGGCCGCCGAGGATTACTGGAACAGCGGCAGCCCGCACACGTACGACGGCTTCGACCAGGCTGCCGCAGAACAGCGCCAATTTCACCTTCACGCTGAGCGGCGCCACGGCGTCCGCCTACATCGTGACGGCGACGGGTGCCGGCCCGGTGGCGGGCTTCGTCTACACGATCGACCAGAACGGCAACCGCGCCACCACTGCCGCGCCGACCGGGTGGGGCACGAGCACGTCGTGCTGGATCGACCGCAAGGGCGGACAGTGCGTGCAATGACACGACCGCCGCGGGCGCGCGGCTTCACACTCATCGAGGCCCTCGTCGTCGTCGCGATCATGGGCATCATGCTCGCCGTCGGCCTGCCGTCGATGTCGGACTGGCTGCTGGGCCGCAAGGCGCTGGCGGCGGCCGTGTTCTACCAGGACGGTTTCGCGCTCGCGCGCAATACCGCGATCGCGCACAACAGCCACAGCCGCCTCGTGCTGGCGGAGAACGCTGCCAACGGCAAGATGGACTGGCGCGTCGACATCTGCTTTCCGACCTCCGGCATCCCGTGCAACGGCGACACCGGCACCTGGTCGACCGCGACCACGGCAGCCGACGGGGATCCCGATCCCGACCAGGCGTTCCGTTCGATCGGCCGCAGCGCCGAGGCGATGCCCGGCGGGCGCGACCTGGCCCTGGCCGTGAACCCGTCCGGCGCCACCGAGGTGTATTTCACGCCGCTGGGCTGGGTCGACACGGCCGTCGCGCCGCGCCTGGCGCGCATCGAGCTCGCGCCCTCGCTCACCCGCGCGCACGCCTTCGCGCCGCTGGCCGTCGTGCTGACGCTGGCGGGCATCGCCACCATCTGCGATCCGTCCGCGGCGGCGCATGACGTGCGCGGGTGCCCGCCATGATCGCGCGCCGCCAGCGGGGCATGGCCCTGATCGAAGCCATCGTGGCCGCGCTGCTGCTGGCCATCGGCCTGCTGGGCGCCATCGGCCTGCAGGCCCGGTCGATGAGCGCACTGGCCGACGCCGGCATGCGCGCCGAGGCCACCATCGCGGCCGACAAGCTGCTGGGCACCATGGCCGTCGACCTCCCGAACGCGGGCGATTACGCGCTGGATGCGGGCGGCACGCCGACCGCGCGCCTGCAGGCGTGGTACGACGAGACGCGCGCACGCATCCCGAACGCGGCGATTGCCGTGGCGGTCACGCCGGCGACGAGCCGCACGCGCGTCGAGATCACGATTTCCTGGACCCGCAAGACCGGCGCGGCGCAGAACGCGCACCGCGTCGTCGCGTACCTGGCGGCGGCGACATGATCCGCGCACCAGAGCTCCGCCGGCACGGCTTCTCGCTCGTCGAGCTGATGGTCAGCGTGGTCATCGGCCTGCTCGCGCTGTTGTTCGCGCTGCGCATGGTCGGCGGCGCCGAGCGGACGCGCAATGCGGCGCTGGGCGGGTCGGACGAAATGCAGAACGGGATGGTCGCGCTGTTCGCGGTCAGTAACGACGCGCGCAGTGCGGGCTATGGCCTGAACGACCCGATCATCGCCGGCTGCAATACCCAGTTCAGCGACACCAAGGGGTACCAGCTGGCGCCGGCCACCCGCGGCACCACGGACGTGACGCCGCTGGCCGCCGTCGTGATCGAGGCACACGGTGCCGATCCGGACCGCGTCACGTTCTACGCCGGCACCTCGATCGGCGGCACGCCCACGCTTCGGCTGACGAGCGATGCTGCGGCGGGCGCCACGCAGCTCGATGTCGACCGCATCGTCTACGGCTTCAACCAGGGCGACGCGCTCGTCGTCGCGCCGGAGCAGCCGGGCGGCGACTGCCTGCTGGTGCAGCGTTCGGACAGCGATCCGACCGCCACCCGCGTGCAGGTGGCGGCGGATGCCGGCATGCGCTTCAACGGCGGCACGCCCAGCGCGACCTTCAAGGGCTACGGGGCGCGCGTGTTCGACCTCGGCCCCGTCGACAGCCTCGCGTTTCGCTCCTGGTCGGTGGCGGACGGCTATCTGCAGCTGCAGGCGACCGGACCGGACGACGCCGCGGCGCAGCCCTCGACCGTAGCCGAGGACATCGTCTCGATCAAGGCGCAGTACGGCTTCGACACGCGCACCGGCGGCGCGTTCCAGCCGCAGGCCGGCCTGCAGGTGAACCGGTGGTCGGCCGCGATGATCGATGCCGACGGCTCGGGCACGGCCGGCGACGCCGCCGACTGGCAGCACATCGCGGCCGTGCGGCTGGCCATCGTCGCCCGCAGCAAGGCCGTGGAACGGCCGGCGGCCGGCGCGGCCTGCACGACGACGACCGCGCAGCCGGTCGTGTCCGCCGACGACGCGCCCGCCGGCGTGGCCGCCGCGCCCGTGACGGTGAACGTCGCGGTGACCGGCGATCCGCTCGACTGGCGCTGCTACCGCTACCGCGCGTTCGAGACGGTGGTCACCTTGCGCAACGCGGGCTGGAGGCCGAATCCATGACGACCCGGCGACACGCGCGGACAGGCGGCATGGCGCTGCCGGTCATCCTGATTATCCTGGCCGTGATGCTGCTGGGGAGCGTGTACCTGCTCAGGTCGGTGCACTCGACCGCGCTCACGACCGGCAACCTCGCGTACGACACGACCTTGAGCCGCGAGGCCGACCTCGGCCTGCACACGGCGTTTTCCTGGCTGAGCCAGACGGCCAGGACCAACAAGGCGGCGCTGAACCAGGACGATACGGCGAACGGCTACGTCGCCACGTGGGACGCGGCCAGCCAGCCGCGCGACGCGGGGTTCTGGAACGGCAGCCGGACGATGGACGGCGACGACGGCACGCAGATCGAATACGTCATCCACCGCCTGTGCGCGTCGACCGGCGCGTACAGCGGGACGAACCGCTGCATGCAGACGGCCGCCAACGCGGCCACGCTGGGCACCACGGTGGCGGCGGGCGACAGCCTCGCGTCCGACGCGCCGTCGTACGCCGGCACGCCGCAGCTGCACTACGTGATCACGGCGCGCATCACCGGCGGCCGCGGTGCCAACGTGACCAACCAGATGATCGTCCTGATCGGCGCATGACCTGTCCACCATGAAAAAACTCTTCGCTCTATTGGGCCTCGCCGCCCTGTTGCTGGCCGGCGCCGCCGGCGCGGCCGTGACCAGTATCGCCCAGCTTCCGCTGCTCAACGTCGACGGCACCGGCAACGTCAAGCCGAACCTGATGCTCCTGTACGATAACTCGGGCTCGATGGCCAGCACGTTCACGCCGGACTACATCGACGACAGCACGACGTGCAGATCGCGCGCGTTGATGTCGAGCGGAACGCGCGGCTGCACGGTCGGTCATCCGCCGTTCAGCAGCGCGGATTTCAATCGCCAGTACTACAGTCCCCGTGTGCGCTACACGCCACCGGTGCACGCGGACGGCACGTCGTACACGTCGATGACGCGCAGCGCGACGACCGGCTGGACGGTCGTCGCGACGGACGGCTTCAATGTCAACAAGCGCGACATGCTGGGCAGCAGCAGCGCGAGCACGAACCTCGCCACCGGTTATCCGGACCTGCGCTGGTGCGACACGAACTACGCCAACTGCGTGTACAACTCGGCGACCTACACCTATCCGAACGACGTGCGCTACACGGCGCAGGCGTACACGACGAACCCGTACTACTACACGATCAACGTCGCCGAATACTGCACCACCGCCGCGCTGACGACGTGCGTGACGACGGCCGTGGGGGCGCCGGCGCCGGCCGGCTATCCGTTGCCCGGCCAAGGTGCGCTGGTGCGACAGCACGGCACTGACGAATTGCCAGTCGAAATACGTCGGCAGCTTCAAATACCCGCGCTTTTCGAATCCGAACGGCGGCGTGGTCGCCGCCTACGGCACCATCACGATCGGCACGTCGGCGTCCGCCGGCGCCATCGCGATCAACAGCGTGTCCGTCGCCGAATCGGGCGGCACCGTCGTCATCACCAACAGTGCCGTGACGGCGGCGACGGGCACCGACACGGTCGGCAAGCAGGCGACGGTCGCGACCGCGCTCGCGGCCTCGATCATCGCCAAGACGGGTCTCACGAACCAGTACCTGGCCTGCGTGCGCACGCCGGTGTCCGGCTACGGCGTGCCGGCCTGCTCGACCTACGGCATCACGCTGGGCACCGACAACGTGGTGGCCGTCGTCCCGATCGACTGCGCGAGCGGCACGAGCAGCAAGTCCATCGGCGTGTGCTCGGTCCTGACGGACAGCAGCCGCTCGGGCTGGGCCATCACGGTGGACGCGCCGGCGACCGTCGCGATCGCCGCGCAACCGGCCACCGCCCTGATCACCGTGTCGGGCACGGCGAGCAACAGCAAGTTCGCGAGCAGCCGCACGGTGCTGGCCGCCGGCACGAAGCTGGGCGGCACGACGCTGATCGCGTCCGACCGCACGTTCGGCAAGTCGGCAAGTAGCACGTCGGTCGCCTCCACCATCGCCGGCGACATCGGCACGCAGGGCAGCATCGCCGCCTACCTCGGCGGCAACGCCGTCTCGCAGGTGTGCGCGGCGAAGAGCGCCAACACGATCTGTGATGGTGCCGTAGGCGGCGACCACGCCGCCGTTCGGATTCGAAAAGCGCGGGTATTTGAAGCTGCCGACGTATTTCGACTGGCAATTCGTCAGTGCCGTGCTGTCGAGCCGCAGACCTGGCCGGGAACGGATAGCCGGCCGGCGCCGGCGCCCCCACGGCCGTCGTCACGCACGTCGTCAGCGCGGCGGTGGTGCAGTATTCGGCGACGTTGATCGTGTAGTAGTACGGTTGGTGAGTGTACGCCTGCGCCGTGTAGCGCACGTCGTTCGGATAGGTGTAGGTCGCCGAGTTGTACACGCAGTTGGCGTAGTTCGTGTCGCACCAGCGCAGGTCCGGGTCACCGGTGGCGAGGTTCGTGCTCGCGCTGCTGCTGCCCAGCATGTCGCGCTTGTTGACATTGAAGCCGTCCCGTCGCGACGACCGTCCAGCCGGTCGTCGCGCTGCGTCATCGACGTGTACGACGTGCCGTCCGCACCGGTGGCGTGTAGCGCACACGGGGACTGTGGTCTGGCGATTGAAATCCGCGCTGCTCAACGGCGGATGACCGACCGTGCAGCCGCGCGTTCCGCTCGACATCAACGCGCGCGATCA
>NZ_CDRNIL010000146.1:0-6369 GCF_977014125.1 Massilia phosphatilytica | reverse complement strand
ATGTTGCCTGTACTCGTTCAGTTACGTATTGCTAAGGTTAAAACGGAGGAGTTCGTTGGATGATCCAGCACCTGGTCATGTTCACGCCCGACGTTCGACAAGAATTTCCACCGCGGCCACACGGATTATTTTGCCCAGGGCCGCCAGCAGACCATCGGCGCCTTCGATTCGCCGAAATACGTCGGCGTGGAACTGGGCACGGTCGCGCGCATCGCAGGCGGCGACCAGTACGATCTCGTCACGACCGAGTCGATGGCCAATGGCGACGGCCTGAACTACATGCACAAGCGCGACACCGTCGGCATCCAGGCGAACACCGTGCAGAAAGCTCGGCGAGGATGGCGACGGCCGGCCGCTGCTGCGCGTGTTCCCGAACGAAGGGCTGGCCACGCTGCCCGGCCTGAAGGTCGGCACCGTCATCCACCGCAACCGCGACCACCAGTGGGAAGCCGCGCTCTCGAAGAAATCCTCGGACCGCAAGGTGCGCGTGGACCTGCGGCTGGAAGACGTCGCCGGCGGCCTGCGCCTGACCGTCACGGACGAGGACGGCATCACGACGACGACCGGCGCGGCGCTGGCCCTGCAGCCGGCGCAGCAGGCCGAACAGGCGCTGGCCGGCCTGCGCGCCAGCGTGGCCAAGCTCGGCAACACGATGTTCGAGGCGGGCGCGATCGACGTCGCGCTGTCGCAACCGTGGTTCGTGCCGGCGAGCGCCATCAACGGCCTGCGCCGCGACGCCATCGCCGCCCAGGAAGCGGCGCGCCTGGCCGCCTGGCAGCGCCCGCAGCGCGCGCCGGCGGCCGAACTACCAGCCAGGCCGCGTATCCGGAAACGCATTTGAGCTACCTGGCCAACGTGTACAACGAAAAGGCGCGCGCCTTCTATCACAAGCACGGCGTCCAGCTGATCGCCGCCGCGTACGAATCGCATGAAGAACCGGGCGAGGTGCCGCTGATGATCACCAAGCACTGCCTGCGCTTCTCGTTCAACCTGTGCCCCAAGCAGGCAAAGGGCGTACAGGGCGTGCAGGGCCAGGTGCGCGCGGAGCCGATAGCCCTTGTCAGCGGCGACGAGCGCTACACGCTGAAGTTCGATTGCGTGCGAGATGCACGTGGTGGGCGCGATGAAACCCGGCATCCTGAATTCGCCGCCGCCGTCCGCCATTCCGTACAGCCCGCTCGTGTTCCACCGCCAGCGGCCGCGCGCCTGACGGTCCGCCGCGCCCTCCGGGCGGGCGCGCCGCCTCCCACGCTGCCGCCCTTCCGGCGGCACGCATCCCCATCCGGCGCCGCATCGGGCGGAATGCCGCTTTGTTGTGCGCCGCAAAAAAGCAACGCGGCGTTATGGCAAGCTTGACCAGTAACTGCAAAGTACAAAGTTGTAACTGGCTGTAACAAATGCCGCGCCCGGATATGGCGACCGCGGCATGGTCCGGTGCGCGCGGGCGACACGCGCGCCGCGCACGCACGCGGTCTTGCGGCCTTCGAACCGGTCTGCCGTCCAGTTTTATCGTCCGACACGAAAGTTTCACACGCGGCATAATGTTGATCAAAGTTCAACTGATGGTGCGAGAAATTGCCAACAGGCTACTGAGCGGCATAATTCTTGCAAATAATTACACTTGTAAAGCCTGCCGGTTCTCCCGTTCGTCCGCCGCGCTGCGTGAACCGGCCGACTGCCCGAAGGAGGATGGGATGACGCGAAAACGCTTGCTGTGCATTGTCCCGGATGACCCGGGCGCCCGTGCCCTGCTGGACGAGGCGATGCACAGACTCGGGATATCCGCAGTGTCTGCAACCTCGGCGACGCCGGGCGCGAACTGCGTAACGACCGCTACCTGGTCGGCCTGCTGGTGCACGACCGCGAACAGCACCGCCCGGCCGACGTCGAACTTTTCCTGCGCCGCCACAGCCATATGCAATGGGTCGGGGTGTTCAACCCGCGCGACCTCGAATCCGGGCCGTGCCGCGACCTCGTCGTGGAACACCTGTGCGATTACCACACGGCCCCGGTCGATCCGGTGCGGCTGGCCCACACGCTCGGCCACGCGCATGGCTGGGCGATGCTGCGCGGCCGCCCGAACCACGCCGACGCGCCGGCGGACGATCCGGCATCGCCGCTGATCGGCACCTGCGACGCGATCGCGCGCCTGCGGGCGCAGGTCGCGCGCGTGGCCAAGGTCGCGGCGCCCGTGCTGATCTGGGGCGAAAGCGGCAGCGGCAAGGAACTGACGGCCCAGGCGATCCACGCGCAGTCGGACCGCGCCGCCGGACCGTTCGTGCCGATCAACTGCGGCGCCATCGCGCCCAGCCTGATCCATTCCGAGCTGTTCGGCTATGAACGCGGCGCGTTCACGGGCGCGACGCGCGGCAAGGCGGGCCTGATCGAATCGGCGGACGGCGGCACGCTGTTCCTCGACGAGATCGGCGACCTGCCCAGGGACCTGCAGGCGAACCTGCTGCGCTTCCTGCAGGAGAAGACGATCTGCCGTCTGGGCAGCACGCGCAACATCCGCGTCGACGTGCGCGTGATCGCCGCGTCGCACGTGCAGCTGCAGCAGGCCGTGGCGAGCGGCGCGTTCCGCGAAGACCTGTACTACCGCCTCGCGGTGCTGCCCGTCACGGTGCCGCCGCTGCGCGAGCGGCGCGACGACCTCGTCACGCTGGCCGAGCACTTCTTCCGCGTGTACGCGAGCGAAAAATCGCCGCGCCTGAAAGGATTTTCCAACCGCGCGATCGAAGCGATCCTCGATCACGACTGGCCGGGAAATGTGCGTGAATTGATCAACCGGGTGCGGCGCGCGCTCGTCATGTCGGACGGGCGCCTGATCATGCCGGAAGACCTGGGCCTGACGCGCGGGATCGCCGTACCGGCGTCCGCGGCGCTGGACGACACGCGCCTGCGCTCGGAGCGCAGCGCACTGCGCGAATGCCTGGACCGCAGCGGCCATAACGTGAGCCGGGCCGCGCGCGACCTCGGCGTCTCGCGCACGACGATGTACCGCTTGCTGAGCAAGCACGGCATGCGCACATGAGCGGCCGGCCCCGTGGCGCACAAGTGGACAAGGTGTCCACTTTTTTTTGTGTGTTGCGGTACCCCGCGTTACACAGTTGTGCCGGAACTGGAACACTTTTTCGATATTTTCGGTAAATCGTGCCGGACTTTGTCTGACAGACGTGTAGGAAGATACGCACAAAGTCAACAAAAACAATGAGTTAGCGAACTCTGCAGTATGGCTGGCACTGAAAGTGCAACGGGATGGATGTCGGCGCCACAGCCGACCCATCACCAACCATCAAACCCAGAGGGGAACTCGAATGAACAAGACCTTGCTCGTGACTGCTATTTCGCTGGCTTTCTCGTTAAGCGCACAAGCGCAGGACTCGAACCTCGCGCGCGGCGGCAGCACGGCCACGCAGACCACGACCCGTTCGACGGACAACAGTACCCACGACAACAGCAACAACAGTACGCACGACAACAGCAACAACAGCACGAACACCATCACCAACACCAGCACCGCGACGACCACGAACACCAACAACAGCACACACGACAACAGTACGCACGACAACAGCACGCACGACAACAGCGACCACAGCGTTACCACGACGAACACGGACAACAGCGACAACAGCACGCACGACAGCAGCAACAACAGCACCAACACGAGCACCAGCACGAACAACAGCAACCACAGTTCGGGCGACGCGACGGCTTCGGCCATCGGCGGCACCGCCGCCAACAACGGCGGCACGGCCACGTCGACCTTCTCGAACAGCTTCAACACTTCCTCGGCCAACGCCACCGCGAACCTGAGCGGCAGCGTCTCGGGCAACAACATCCAGAACATCGGCAACGTGGCGACCAACAGCGGTAACGCCAACGGCGCCTCCGGTACGGCCGGCGCCGGCGCAGCGGGCACCGGCGGCGGCATCACGGCCAGCACCGGCGCGGGCGGCGGATCCGGCAACGCGAACGGCGCCGCGGGCGCCGCGGGCGGTTCGGCCTCCAATGGCGGCGCCAGCGCCGGCGCAGCCACGACCGGCAACGCCAACGCCGGTGCGGCCACGACCGGCGGCGCGACCGCCGGCATGGGCGGCGCGGGCGGCGTGGCCACCGGCGCGTCGAGCGGCGCGGGCGGCGCGGGCGCAGCCGGCGGCTTCGGCGGTTCGACCGGTGCCGCGAGCGCTTCGGGCGGCAACGGTGGCCTGACCGGCGGTGCGGCCGCTACCGGGGGCGCGGGCGCCGCCGGTGGAGCGGGCGGCCTGGCTTCGGGCGGCAACGGCGGTTCGACCGGCGCCACGACCGGTGGTAACGGCGGCGCCAGCGGTCCCACCACGGCCGGCATGGGCGGCATGGGCGGCGGCACGGGTGCGGCGACCGGCGGTGCGGGCGGCGCAGGCGCGGCCGGCGGTGCGGGCGGCGCGGGTGCGGCGGGCGCAGCCGGCGGTGCGGGTGGTGCGGGTGCGGCAGGCGCAGCCGGCGGTGCGGGTGGTGCCGGTGCGGGCGGCGGCTCGGGCGGCTTCGGCGGTGCGGGCGGCCTGGCCGGCGCAGGCAGCGGCGGCGGCTCGACGGCGGCCAACGCAGCCAACGGCGGCACGGCCAGCAATGGCGCGCACACGGCGACGTCGGGCGCTGGCGGTCTCAGCGGCAGCGGCAACGCCAACGCGGGCACGTCGACGGCCACGAGCGGCATGGCCACGGGCGGCGATTCGAACTCGACGGCCGGCATGGGAACTGGCGGCGCCGGCGGTGCGGGCGCGGCTGGCGCAGCCGGCGGCATGGGCGGTTCCGGTGCGGCCGGTGCGGCCGGCGGCGCGGGCGGTTCGGGCGCGGCCGGTGCGGCCGGCGGCATGGGCGGTTCAGGGTGCGGCCGGTGCGGCCGGCGGCGCGGGCGGCTCGGGCGCCATGGCATCGAATGCCGGCGGCGCCGGCGCAGCGGGCGGTGCCGCGACCGGCGCAGCCGGCGGTGCGGGCGGCGGCCTGACCTCGACGGCCGGTAACGGTGCGGCCAATTCCGGCGGCGCAGGCGGCGCGGGTGGTGCAGGTGCGGCCGGTACGGCGAGCTCGGGTGCAGGCGGTGCCGGTGCGGCCGGTACGGCCAGCTCGGGCGCCGCAGGTGCGGGCGCAGCGGGCGGCGCGGGTGCCGCCAGCGGCATGGCATCGAACACGGGCGGCGCAGGCGCGGCCGGTGGTGCGGCATCGACCGGTGCGGCCACGGCCGGCTCCGCCGCCAGCGGCGCAGCGACGACCGGCTCGGCCACGGTGGGTGATGCAACCGCCGGCAACGGCGGCAATGGCGGCAACGGCGGCACGACGACCGGCGGCGCCGGCGGCGCGCTGGCCAACATCACGGCCGGCATCGGTACCGGCGGCATGGGCGGTGCGGGCACCGGCGGCAACGGCGGCTCGAACTCGGTCAATGCCGGCACCTTCAACATGTCCAACACCATGAGCGGTGTCGGCCAGTCGGCTGCAGGTGTGATGGTGGTGAGCCGAGAACAACGGCTTCTCCTCGCTGGTGCAACAGAGCGTGAACGTCCAGAGCAACCTGGCTGTCGGCAAGTAATGCGGCGGACCGCCGTGCCCGCGCGGGCACGGCGGTTTTACGAAGCAACCCGGGGGTAGACAATGCAGTCATCACTCAAGAGCAAGGCCCGCAACCGCGTGTGCAGCGTCGCTGTGCTCGCGGCCTGCGCATCCGCGGCCTGGGCCGGACCGGAACTCGCGGTCCCCGTCCCAGGACGGCACGCCGGCCGCGCAGCCGGCCGCCAGCCCGGACAAGACGGCAAAGGCGGCCGACGCGCTGGGATTCGGTCCGGCCGCCGATCTGGGCAAGCTGGAGCATTCGCGCGGTGGAACGGACACGTTCATCGCCACCAACAACGCGAATCTCAACGGCGTCGTTTCCGGCAACAGCGCGGTGAACGTGGTCACCGGGTCGAACAGCATCGACACCGGGGCGTTCGCCAACATGTCCGGCATTCCGGTGGTGATCCAGAACAGCGGCGCGAACGTGCTGATCCAGAACGCCACCATCGTCAACCTGCAGTTCAAATGATGCGCCGCGCCCTGCCCTTGCCGTGCGTCTTGCTGGGTGCCTTGCTGGGCGCCGCCGGCGCGCACGCGGCCGACCTGGCGATTGCGGGCGGCGCGCGTTTCGACGTGCCGGTGAAGAGCATGCGCGAATTGCGCTTCACCTCGACGACCCGCCAGCAATACGACTTCAGCTGCGGCTCGGCCGCGCTGGCGACGCTGCTGACCTATCACTATGGCCATCCCATCAGCGAAACCGTCGCCTTCAAGGCGATGTGGGACAACGGCGACCAGGCCAAGATCCGGCGCGAAGGCTTTTCGCTGCTCGAC
>NZ_CDRNIL010000145.1:0-3158 GCF_977014125.1 Massilia phosphatilytica | reverse complement strand
TTATGTAGCGTACCTGGTTCCGGTTGCGTCTTGCTAAGGTTAAAACGGAGGAGTTAGTTGGATGATCCAGCACCTGCCGAAGTCAAGGACGAGCTTCCACTCCCTGACGGTCTTCGATTTCGCCGCCGGCACGACGCGCACGATGGATGCGGCCGCCAGCCGCTTCGGCTACCGCGACAGCGTGTTCAAGCATCCGGAAGGCAGCGCCCTCGTGGTGCTGGACGTGACCTTCGCGCTCCCGCGCGCGTGGACGCCCAACGTGCGCTACGCGGAACTGGCGCAGGCCGTGCAGGGCATCGACGCGCCGACGCCGCGCCAGGTGGCCGATGCCGTCATCGCGATCCGCCGGCGCAAGCTGCCCGATCCTGCCGAGATCGGCAACGCCGGCAGTTTCTTCAAGAACCCGGTCGTCGCGCGCGACCATTGCGCGCGCCTGCTGGAAACGTGGCCGGACCTCGTGCACCACGCCCAGCCGGACGGCAGCGAAAAACTGGCCGCCGGCTGGCTGATCGACCGCTGCGGGTGGAAGGGCAGGAGCCTCGGACGCGCGGGCGTCTATCCGAAACAGGCGCTCGTGCTCGTCAACAACGGCGGCGCGACCGGGGCCGAGATCGTGGCGCTCGCGCGCGCCATCCAGGACGACGTCGAGGCCCGCTTCGGCGTGCGGCTGGAGCCGGAGCCCGTGCTGGTCTGAGCGCAGCCGGCGCAACGCCGGCAATCCGTGGCGCGCGTGCGCTGGCCGGCATGGCTCGTTCCCGGGACAACGGACGGATTTATCGATAACGATAATGAGAATGATTCGCGTTTACTTATGCGCGGAATCTCTGGTACAGTCGGTGGCGTTTCGACAAGCACCCAGTAACGACACGAACGGACCACGATGAGAACGACGATCACCAGCCGCAAACATTCCTTCACGCCGCGCCGCGCCGGCGCCCTTGCCCTGCTCATGCTTCCGCTTGCCGGCCACGCGGCCGACGCGGATGCCGACGGCGGCGACCGCCCGCACCGCGTCCACGTCACCGGCGCGCGCGACAACGACTACAAGGCCGACCAGGCGCAATCGGCCAAGTACACGGAAAAGCTGGTCGACACGGCGCAGACCGTCATCGCCATCAAGAAGGAATTGTTCGAGCAGCAGGGCGCCACGACGTTGACCGAAGCGCTGCGCAACACGCCCGGCGTGGGCACGTTCTTCCTCGGCGAGAACGGCAGCACGAACACGGGCGACGCCGTCTACATGCGCGGCTTCGACACGTCGGGCAGCCTGTTCGTCGACGGCATCCGCGACATCGGCTCCGTCTCGCGCGACGTCTTCAACATCGAACAGATCGACGTGCTGAAGGGCCCGGCCGGCACGGACACGGGCCGCGGCGCGCCGACCGGCTCCATCAACCTGGACACGAAGCAGCCCCGGCTCAAGAACTTCGGCGACGCCAGCCTGACGGCCGGCAGCGCGGACCGCGTGCGCGCCACGGCGGACATCAACCGCGTCATCGACCGCACCGGCGGCACGGCGTTCCGCCTGAACGTGCTGGACCAGGGCGGCGGCAACGCGGCGCGCGACGACGTACGCGAGAAACGCTGGGCCATCGCGCCGTCGCTCGCGTTCGGCCTGCACGGCCCGACCCACGTCTACCTCGACTACCTGCACGTCAGGCAGGACAACCGCCCGGACGGCGGCGTGCCGACCATCGGCCTGCCCGGCTACACGAGCCCGGACGCGACGCGCGCCTTCCTCAGCGGCGCCGCGCCCGTCGATCCGCGGGGGTTCTACGGCGCGCTGTCCGACTTCGACCGCGTGACGGCCGACATGGCCACCGCCATCATCGAGCATGAATTCCGCAACGGCATGCGGCTCAAGAACACGAGCCGCTACGGCAAGACGAAACAGTTCTACCTGCTCAGTGCCTTCATGGGCACGTCGGCCAACATCGTCACCCCGTCCGCGGCCGACCCGTCCACGTGGTCGCTGGCCCGCACGACGCGCACGATCAAGGACCAGGAAAACACCGTGCTCGCCAACCAGACGACGCTGACGACCGGCTTCGGCACGGGCGCGCTGCGCCACACGCTCGTCGCCGGCCTCGACCTGTCGAACGAGAAGCAGTCCAACCGGAGCTACGTCGGCGGCGGCACGCTGCTGCCCGCGAACCTGTACCACCCGGACCCGGCGTCACCGGTGACAGGCCTGGACCTGCAGCGCAGCGGCGCCCGCACGCAGGGCGAGTCGGCGACGGCATCCGGCTATCTGCTCGACACGATCAAGTTCGGAGACAACTGGATCTTCAACGCGTCCGCGCGCCTCGACCACTTCGACACGACGTACGACGCGATCGCGCTGTCGACGGCGACATCCAATCCGGCGCTGCCGGTGGGGACGCCGGTGCCGACGCACATCGAGCTGTCGGACAACCTCGCGAGCGGCAAGGTGTCCGCGCTGTACAAGCCGACGGCCACGAGCAGCGTGTACGCGCTGTGGGCCAATTCGAAGAACCCGCCCGGCTCGAACCTGGCGCTGAGCGGCAATGCGAACAGCGCGGCGAATCCGATCTACGAGCCGCAGGTCAGCACGACGACGGAAGTCGGCGCGAAATGGGAGGTGCTCGATCGCCGCCTCGCACTGAACGCCGCGCTGTACCGCACGGACGTGAAGAACGAGGTCGAGCAGGATCCGGTCGACCTGAAGTACTACCAGACCGGCAAGAAACGCGTGCAGGGGATCGAACTGGCCGTGACGGGCGAGATCACGCGCGCCTGGTCCGTCAATGCCGGCTACACGTACATGGACACGAGCATCGAGGCGGGCAGAGGCCGTCACGGCGAGCGGCGCCAATGCGCTGTCGTACACGCCGAAGCAGGCCTTGACCAGCTGGACAACGTACCGGCTGCCGCATGGCTTCACGATCGGCGGCGGCGTGCGCTACCAGGGCAAGCTGCTGCGCGGCAAGACGGCGCCGTCGGCACGCCGGCGTATGCGGACGCGTACTGGGTCGCGGATGCGGTGGCGGACTATCGCGTGAACCGCTGGCTGGATGTGCGCCTGAACGTCTACAACCTGTTCGACAAGGACTACGTCGCGGCGATCAACAAGAGCGGCTACCGCTAGGTGCTGGATCATCCAACTAACTCCTCCGTTTTAACCTTAGCAATACGTC
>NZ_CDRNIL010000144.1:0-5468 GCF_977014125.1 Massilia phosphatilytica | reverse complement strand
TTGTGGCGTACTTCGTTCAGTTACGTATTGCTAAGGTTAAAACGGAGGAGTTAGTTTGGATGATCCAGCACCTGGTCTTCTCTTTCTGGTCGTTCGCGCCGGCCGGATCGGTACCGAAGGTCAGCCGGGTACCACGACGTGCAGTTCGTGCCGGTCGCGCACAGCATGTTCGGATACGTGTGCAGCTGGGCATAGGCTCCCGGGTAGCCGGTGGCCAGCGACGCGGCCGGGAACACCAGCGCGGGCACCGAGGTGTTGTTATTGAAGAAGTTGCTGAACGAGTGGACCTCGGTACTGGTTGGAGAAGCGCGGATCGCCCAGGTAAGCCAGGCCCGTGAGCGTGCCGGGCACCTGCCAGGTCTGGGTGATGGCCGCCCAGTTGTAGCTCGGGTTCGAGTTCTCGTTGCGCGAGTCGCGGTCCGTCAGGCGCACGCCGAAACGGATGTCGCGCAGCACCGGATGGTCGAAGTCGTACTTCGCGTCCGTCCGCCAGGCCCACTCGCCGGCCTTGCTGCGGTCCTGGTGTTCCATCGTGAACGCCCAGTAGTAATTGTTCGGATTTGCGAGGTAGGCGCGGTCGGCGTCGGTGAACGACAAGGTCGGGACGTCGCCGCGCAGGTCGATGGTCTCGCTCGGCATCTGCACGCCGGTGGCCACGGTGGAGTCGAAGCTGCTGGTCGTGGCGCGGATGCGCTGCAGGTCGGTGCTCAGGGTCCAGCGGTCGTTCGGACGCCAGCGCACGTTCCACGACGATGTCCGTCGTATCGGATTTGCGGTCGGCCGAGCGCGTGTCGCCGCCGAAGTTGATGCCGTTATCCTTCGGGTCGGTCAAGCGTGCCGGTCAGCAGCGGCGCCCTTGGAGTCGAACGTGGCGTCCGTGCCGACCTGGATGTTGTAGGGGCTGGACTGGGCGAAGATCGCCTGCTCGTCCCAGTGCATCTTGTAGCGCGACTTGAAGAACGTGAGCGAGGAGCTCAGCGTGCTGTCCTTCTTCCACTGCAGCGCGCCGTAGGTGCCTTCGCGCTTGCGGTCGAAGTTCCAGCGTGCGCCATTGCGAGCCCTTCGGCACCCACACGGTCTTGCCGGCGACGACGTCGCTGCGCGGGTAGTACGGTTCGACCTGGAAGGCGTCGGTGCGGGTGCCGCTTTCCGAATACGCGAGGTCGACCAGCGCGCCGACCTCGCCGAAGCCGGTCTTCCAGCGGTCCGAGAACATGAACGGAGCGCGGACGGCTGGCGCTTGCCGCGCTTCAGTTCGGAATACGTGTCTTCCAGCGACGCGGCCATCTTGCGGCCCTTGAAGTCGAACGGCAGCGCCGTGCGCAGGTTCACGAGGCCGCCGACGGCGCCTTCGATCTGTTCGGCCGACGGATTCTTGTAGACGTCGACGCCGGCCATCAGCTCGGGCGGCACGTCTTCGAAGTTCAGCGAGCGGCCGCCGTTGGCGGAGAACGAGTCGCGGCCGTTCAGTTCCGAACGGACGTACGACAGGCCGCGCACGGTCACGCCCGAGCCTTCGACCGAGTAGTGTTCCGGGTCGCCCTTGGACATCGTGCGGTCGATGGTGACGCCGACGACGCGCTGCAGCACTTCGGTCACCGAACTGGTCCGGCAGCTTGCCGATGTCGTCGGCGACGATCGAATCGACGATCTCGTCCGAATTCTGCTTGAGCTTCTGTGCGGACTGCAGCGCGGCGCGCTGGCCCGTCACGACCACGACGGTGGCCCCGTTCGGGTCCTGGCTCGCCTGGGCCTGCGCCAGCGCGGCGCCGCCGGCGAGCAATGCGATCTGGCCCACTGCGACGGCGATCGCGGTTCTCTTGAATCGAGTCATGTTGTCTCCTGTGCTCTGTTTGTGGTGCCCCGCTTCAACGGCGGGGCTGGTTACGACTGCGGATGAATACGGCCACCCGGCGGCGGCCGCGATAATGGGTCAATGCGAATTCGAGGCGGCTGGCCGGAATGCGGCGCGGCCGGATTGGTGTTGCGAATCGGCCGGGATAATGGTCCCGGTCCGGAATGATTGGCAACGGCGGGACGGGATCGGCATTCTTGTCTCCATGCTTTATTTGTTGCACCAGCGATGTAATCGTTATGGTCTTGTAATCGGTTTCATGAGTGTAGTGATCGAGCGTGATTTTTGTCAAACGCCATAACATCACTGTTGTGCGCTAACATCGTATGTATATTTTATTTGCGGAAAAGTATGCTGAAAATTTATAGCTCGATAATTCGTCCGCAAGGCGCAACACACTTGCGCAGCGTGATGGTTTCGGCCGGAAATGTGTCCGCGCAAAATTGAACAGGACAGGGGCGATAAATCCGATCCGTAGAGAGACGCGGGCCCGCAAACGTAGTGCGTTGCTCATCGCAGGAACGCGGTCGCGGGCAAATCGCAGGGGTTATCAGGCATTGGCTGCCTGATCCGGGATACACAATTTCAGGCTATGTTAGGTAGCGCTATCATCACAATAATACGCAATATTGAACAGGCGTAGTTTTGCCTATAAACAACAACTGAACCGCGACTCCAATTCTGAACATTGTTTTGGTAGCGCAATCAATTAAATCGCCAAATCGTTTATGAAAAGATTTCCCCTTCCCGTTTCGATTTTGCGGAAAAGGGAAATGGTATCTTGTCGCTATCCATGAGAGCACGTAGAGTCCTATCGATTTACTTCGCCATGCGACCCATTTAAAAAAGAGCGCAATAACAGACATGACCGATTTTCAAAAGTACCCGAACCGCATTTGCCGCGCCGGCCGTCCGGAGGCCGCATGAACGTGCCGGCCGAACCGCTCAAGAAGACGCGCCGCACGAAAGGCGGACTCACGCTCGTGGACGTGGCGCGCGTGGCGGGCGTGGCGCCGATCACGGTGTCGCGCGTGCTGGATTCGCCGGAGAAGGTATCGCCCGACCTCGTGCAGAAAGTGCGCGCGGCGATCGAACGCACGGGCTATGTGCCCAACCTGCTCGCCGGCAGCCTGGCCTCGACGAAGAGCCGCATGATCGCGGCGATCCTGCCCACCATCGCGGGCTCCGTGTTCCTCGACATGATCCAGTCGCTGACGGAGACGCTGGCCGGCGCCGGCTACCAGCTGATCCTGGGCCAGGCGGGTTATGTGAATTCGCGCGAGGATGAACTGCTCGAAGCGATCATCGGGCGCCGCCCGGACGGCATCGTCCTCGCCGGCATCATGCGGTCGGCGCAGGGCCGGCGCCGCCTGCAGGCCAGCGCCATTCCGCTCGTCGAGACGTGGGACCTGACGCCCACGCCGGCCGACATGCTGGTCGGGTTTTCGCACGAGGACGCGGGCCAGGCGGTGGCGGAATTCCTGTACCAGCGCGGGCGCCGCCGCGTGGCCGTGATCAGCGCTTCCGACGAACGCGCCCAGCGCCGCAACAGCGCCTTCGCGCAGGCGGCCGTGCGCCACATGCGAAAACCCGACCAGCATGTCGGCCGGCGTGGGCGTCAGGTCCCACGTCTCGACGAGCGGAATGGCGCTGGCCTGCAGGCGGCGCCGGCCCTCGCCGACCGCATGATGCCGGCGAGGACGATGCCGTCCGGGCGGCGCCCGATGATCGCTTCGAGCAGTTCATCCTCGCGCGAATTCACATAACCCGCCTGGCCCAGGATCAGCTGGTAGCCGGCGCCGGCCAGCGTCTCCATCGCGTGGATCATGTCGAGGAACACGGAGCCCGCGATGGTGGGCAGGATCGCCGCGATCATGCGGCTCTTCGTCGAGAGCGGCTGCCGGCGAGCAGGTTGGGCGCGGTCGCCCGTGCGTTCGATGGCCGCGCGGCTTCTTGCACGAGGTCGGGCGATCCTTCTCCGCGCGACACCGTGATCGGCGCCACGCCCGCCACGCGCGCCACGTCCACGAGGGCTGAGTCCCGCCTTTCGTGCGGCGCGTCTTCTTGAGCGGTTCCACACACGTTCATGCGGCCTCCGGACGGCCGGCGGGCAAATGCGGTTCGGGTACTTTTGAAAATCGGTCATGTCTGTTATTGCGCTCTTTTAAATGGGTCGCATGGCGAAATGATAGGACTTCTGCGTGCTCTCATGGATAGCGACATTGCCGTTTCCCTTTCCGCAAAATCGAAACGGGAAGGGGAAATCTTTTCATAAACGATTTGGCGATTTAATTGATTGCGCTACCAAAACAATGTTCAGAATTGGAGTCGCGGCTAGTTGTTGTTTATAGGCAAAACTACGCATATGTCAATATACGTGTGATGATAGCGCTACCTAACATAGCCTGAAATTGTGTATCCGGATCAGGCAGCCAATGCCTGATAACCCCTCGGATTTGCCCGCGACCGCGTTCCTGCGATGAGCAACGCACTACGTTGCGGGCCCGCGTCTCTCTACGGATCGGATTTATCGCCCCTGTGCCTGTTCAATTTTGCGCGGAACTTCCGGCAAACCATAGCGCTGCGCAAGTGTGTTGCGCCTTGCGGACGAATTATCAAGCTATAAATTTTCAGCATACTTTTCCGCAAATAAATATACATACGATGTTAGCGCACAACAGTGATGTTATGACATTCACGAAGATCAGCACTCATTACACTCATGAAACTGAGACCATAGCGTACATCGCTGGTGCAACAAATAAAGCATGAAACTAAATGCGATCCCGTCCCGCCGTTGCCAACATTCCGGACCGGGACCATTATCCGGCCGAGCCAACGCCAATCCCGGCCGCGCCGCATTCCGGCCGCCGCCTCGAATTGGCATTAACCCGTTATCAGCCGCCGCCGGGTGCATATTCATCCGCAGTGGCCGTTGAAGCGGGGCACCGCGAACGAGGCGCGGGAGCCGAGCATGACTCATTCAAGGAACCGCGATCGCCGTCGCAGTGGGCCAGATCCGCATTGCTCGCCGGCGGCGCCGCGCTGCGCAGGCCCAGGCGAGCCAGGACCCGAACGGGGCCGCCGTCGTGGTCGTGACGGGCCAGCGCGCCGCGTGCGTCGCAGCAGAAGCTCAAGCAGAATTCAGGACGAGATGGTGCGACTCGATCGTCGCCGACGACATCGGCAAGCTGCCGGACCGCTGGTGACCCGAAGTCTGCAGCGCGTCGTCGTATAGCCATCGACCACACGATGTCCAAGGGCGAGCCGGAACACTACTCGGTCGAGGGTTCGAGCGTGAACCTGCGCCGGCCTGTCCTACGTCCGTTCGGAACTGAAGCTGGCCGCGATTCGTTCTCCGCCAACGGCAGCCGCTCGCTGAACTTCGAAGACGTCGCCGGAACTTGATGGCCGGCGTCGACGTGTACGATCCCATTCCGCGAACAGAATCGAAGGCGCGTCGGCGGCCTCGTCAACCTGTACGGCGCTGCATTTCGACTTGGAGTCGGCCGCGTCGCTGAAGACGGTGCTGGATCATCCAACTAACTCCTCCGTTTTAACCTTAGGTGCTGGATCATCCAACTCCTCCGTTTTAACCTTCACAATGGGGAGG
>NZ_CDRNIL010000143.1:0-2388 GCF_977014125.1 Massilia phosphatilytica | reverse complement strand
TGCATCTACTCGTTCAGTTACGTATTGCTAAGGTTAAAACGGAGGAGTTAGTTGGATGATCCAGCACCTGGTGATCGTCACAAATGGCAACGCGTATCATTGTCTTCCCTTAAGTTTTCCCGATACAGGAAAGAGCCGAGGCTGACACCTCACGCCTCCGGTCAGGTCATGCGTTTGAGTCAGCAAACTGCAAGTGACATTTTAGCACCTCCGGGGTGCAGAACAATAGGAGCGCACGCCTGAGCTGGCTGCGTCGACCGCTGCGCGTCGGCGAGTCGGTCAGGCTGCCGGCGAACCTTGCTTGAGCAGGGCGAGAATCGCGTGCAGCTCGGCACGCAACGCTTCCGGCTCGATGGTCGGCACGGCCGGCGGTGGTGGTTCCGGCAATGCTTCGGCGTCGTGCTGGCTCCGCCCGTCCAGGCGATTGCGCGCACCGCTGATGGTGAAGCCCTGCTCGTATAGCAATTCGCGGATGCGCCGGATCAGCAGCACTTCGTGGTGCTGGTAATAACGGCGGTTTCCACGGCGTTTGACCGGTTTTAGCTGGGTAAATTCCTGCTCCCAGTAGCGGAGCACGTGCGGTTTGACCCCGCACAATTCGCTGACTTCACCAATCGTGAAATAGCGCTTGGCCGGGATCGGCGGCAGCACGGTCGGGTCCATCTTGTTCGGTCGGTCGTTCATCGCTCACAAGCCTTGACGGCTTTATCAGGCGGCCCGCGCCAGGGAAGGACGACCCGGGCTCCCCGGATTACCCGGATTCGCCTCTTCGACCATGCCCTTGAGTTTCTGGCTGGCGTGGAACGTCACGACGCGGCGCGCCGTGATGGGGATTTCTTCCCCGGTTTTCGGATTGCGGCCGGGGCGCTGCGGCTTGTCGCGCAACTGGAAGTTGCCGAAACCGGACAGCTTGACCGCCTCGCCGCGCTCGAGCGCGTTGCGGATTTCGTCAAAGAACGTCTCGACCATGTCCTTGGCCTCGCGCTTGTTCAGGCCGACCTGCTCGAACAGCAGTTCAGCCAGCTCCGCCTTGGTCAGGGTCGGCAACGCCTTTTCCGCTTCCTGCCGTACCCGGGCCACCTGCATCGCACGATGCAGATCAGCGGCCAGCGCTTCCTGGAGCACGGCGGAATCAACGTCGTTGTTGTTAATTTTAAGCCCTACCTTGTTCTGGATTTGTGATGGGGGCTCGAGAAACCGAGGCGGTTTCCCGATGCCCCTGTCAGGCATGTCGCCCTTATTACGAACGCAATTTTGCGCCGTGTTTTTGTTGCGCCGAGGCTGCGAGCGCGGCCATGATGGCCTCGACCGCATCGTCCTGCAGCGTCGATTGAGTATCTTGCAAGCCAAAGCGGAAAGCAAGACTTTTTTCATCTTGTTCCAGACCCTTGCCGCGGTATTCATCAAATAAAACAACGGCTTGCACGAGTTTGCCGAGCGGGTTCGACGTCAGTTCCGACTGGAAAGCATCGAGCAGCGCCTGGGCCGGCACGTCCTGTTTGACGACCAGCGCCAGGTCGCGCGTGGCGCCCGGGAACTTCGAGATTTCAGCGTAGCGCGGCACGTCGCGCGCGCGCAGGGCGTCGGCATCCACCTCGAACAGCACCGGCGCCTGCGGCAGGTCGTACTTCTGCAGCCAGCGCGGATGCAGCTCGCCGACGATGCCGACGCCCTGCGCGCGCGCGACGTGCCGCGCTACGCTGAAATCTCGAGGTTCCCGCGGCGCCACGCGCGACCTGGCGCTGGTCGTCGAACAGAACGTCGCCGGCGCGGGTGCTGCCCGATGCTTTCCAGTCGGAACTGACGTCGAACCCGCTCGGCAAACTCGTGCAAGCCGTTGTTTCATTTGATGAATACCGCGGCAAGGGTCTGGAACAAGATGAAAAAAGTCTTGCTTTCCGCCTTCGCTTGCAAGATACTCAATCGACGCTGCAGGACGATGCGGTCGAGGCCATCATGGCCGCGCTCGCAGCCTCGGCGCAACAAGACACGGCGCAAAATTGCGTTCGTAATAAGGGCGACATGCCTGACAGGGGCATCGGGAAACCGCCTCGGCTTCTCGAGCCCCATCACAAATCCAGAACAAGGTAGGGCTTAAAATTAACAACAACGACGTTGATTCCGCCGTGCTCCAGGAAGCGCTAGCCGTACTGCATCGTGCGATGCAGGTGGCCCGGGTACGGCAGGAAGCGGAAAAGGCGTTGCCGACCCTGACCAAGGCGGAGCTGGCTGAACTGCTGTTAGTCGCCTGAACAAGCGCGAGGCCAAGGACATGGTCGAGACGTTCTTTGACGAAATGGCGACACCGCTCCGAGCACGACGAGAAGGCGGTCAAGCTGTGCCGGTTTCGGCAACTTCCGCTGCGCGAACAAGCGCAGCACGAGCAGC
>NZ_CDRNIL010000142.1:0-6060 GCF_977014125.1 Massilia phosphatilytica | reverse complement strand
TTATGTAGCTCGTTCAGTTACGTATTGCTAAGGTTAAAACGGAGGAGTTAGTTGGATGATCCAGCACCTAAGGTTCAAACGGCAGCGAGTCGGTTGCGATGATCCAGCACCGGTGCCGCCGCCCAGTTCCAGCACCTTCATGCCCGGCTTGACCGCGTGATAGATGGCCGACTTGAAGCTGTGCATGCGGTTGTGATCCAGCAGCATGTTGTGATGGTAGTGGACCGGAATGAACTGCCCCAGGTAGCAGCTCTCGATTTCGCGTTCGTTCAGCATTGTGTCCTCGTTGTCGGGCCCGCGGTGCCGCCGGTGCCATTGTTGATCTCAGGCTGCATTATGTGCATGCCCGGAAGCAACTGATGCGTGGAGCTGACGGGGATTCTCCGCCCAGTTTGTCGGATCGATCGGACATCCCCGGACGCGTTGGCAAATAATATTGGCAATTTTCCGCAACGTAATGTTAGGATTTTCCCGTCATCCGTCACCACCGCCGGCCGCCATGGTCCATTCGATCCGTTCTCTCTCGACGAATATCGCCGACCTCCTGCTGGATGTCGTCTTCCTGGTGGACCGGTGCGGCATCATCGTCGACGTCAGCGCGGGCTGCGAGCGCATGCTCGGCTACCGGCCGACCGAGATGATCGGGCAACGCATCCTCGATTTCGTCGCCCCCGACGACCGCGACGCCACCATCACCCAGGGCGCGCGCGTGCTGGCCGGCCAGGACCGCATCGGCTTCGAAAACCGCTACCTGCACAAGGATGGCCACTGGGTCGACATCATGTGGTCGGCGCGCTGGATCGCCGACCAGGGCCTGCGCCTGGGCGTCGCGCGCGACATCAGCCTGCGCAAGCGCGCCGAGCGGCGCCAGGCCGCGACCTACGCCATTTCCGAAGCCGCCTACCAGGCATGCGACCTGGCCGGGCTGTGCGGCGAGATCCACGGCATCCTCGACCGGCTGGTCGGCGCGCCCGGGATGGTCGTCGTCACGGACCCGACGCCGCAGCAGGGCTTCAAGGTGATCTACCAGCGCGACCACGACGCGCGCAGCCGGCTGCCGTCGCGCGCCTGCCTCACGCGCTGGCGCGCGACCGCGTCGTCTCCGGACGCGCTGGCGCCGGATGCCGTCCGCCACGTCGCCGGCGGCCGCCTGAACACCTGGCTCCTGGTCGAACTGAAAGGCCCGGCCGGCACCATCGGCGCCCTGCTGCTGCGCGACCGCGCCGGCACCGGCTATTCGCCGGCCGACCGCAGCCTGCTGCACTTCGTCGCGGCGCAGGTCGGCCTGGCGCTGGAACGCAAGCGCCTGCACGACGACCTGATGCGCTCGGCCTGCTACGACGAGCTGACGGGATTGCCGAACCGGCGCCTGTTCTTCGACCGCATCCGCACGGCCGTCGCGCGGGCGCGGCGCTGCCAGTCGCGGCTCGGGCTGCTGTACGTGGACGTCGACGATTTCAAGCAGGTCAACGACCGCCACGGCCACGCCGCCGGCGACGCCCTGCTGCGCGAGGTCGCGGCCCGGCTGGTGGAGTGCGCGCGCCAGTCGGACACCGTGGCCCGCCTCGGCGGCGACGAATTCGTGCTGCTGCTGGAAGACCTGCAGGCGCCCGGGGACGCCGAACGGTGCGCCGACAAGATCCGCGCCGCGCTGGCGCAGCCCGTCCCGACCCAGAGCGCGCCGCTGCACATCGGCGCCAGCATCGGCTGCGCGCTGTTCCCGGACCATGCGGACCAGGTCGAGACGCTGCTGATGCATGCGGACGCGCGCATGTATGCGAAGAAGCGGGCCCAGAAGGCCGCGCCGGACGCCGCCGCGCCGCCCGTCGCCGAACCGCTCAGCGGGGAAAATCAGCGCGCAACGCGAGCGCGCTTATCGAGCGCCGCCGCAATGGCGCCGTGATCGGCCCGTTGCGCGATCTGCGCCGCCGTGAGGCCCTCGCCGTTCTTCAGTTGCGGATCGGCGCCCTGGGCGAGGAGGAACAGCGCGCTGTCCTCATGCCCTTCGCGCGCCGCCATCATCAGCGGGGTGTACTTGCCGCTCGCGGGCGGCGACTGGGCGTCGATACGGGCGCCGTGCGCGAGCAGCAGGCGCGCGATGTCGTCGGCGCCGCTGGCGGCCGCGTAGTGCAGCGGCGTCCAGCCGGGACGGTTCACGGCCGCGCCCTTTTCGATCAGCGCCTCGGCCGCCGCGGGATTGTTCTTGAACGCCGCCATCATCAAGGCCGTGTTGCCGTTCAGCGCGGGCGCGTCGACGTTCGTGCCCGGGTGGCGCAGCAGCACGTCGAGCACCCGCATCGCCCCTTCGCGCACCGCGAGGACGAGGGCCGGTTCGCCGCCGATGGGATTGACCTCGTTCGGATCCACCTTGCCCAGCAGCGACTGCACCGTACGGAAATCGTCCATCTGCACGGCGCGGAAGAAATCGGTCACCTGGGCGGCCGCCTGCCCGTCCGCCGGCGCGGCCGTCGCGGGATGGATGCCGGCGGCCAGCGCGGCGGCGAGCACGAACGAACGCAGGACGGTACGGCGCAACGGGCTGGCGGGCATCATGGATCAGGTCCTCGCGGCTTGGAACAGGTTGAAGAAATTGGCGGTGGTGCGGTCGGCGATCTCGCGCAGCGGCACGTCCTTCAGCGTCGCGAGGTATTCAGCGACGTGCGCCACGTAGCCCGGCTCGTTCATCTTGCCGCGGTAGGGCACGGGCGCCAGGTACGGAGAATCGGTCTCGATGAGGATGCGGTCCAGCGGCAGCGCCCGCGCCACTGCCTGCAGGTCCTTCGCGCTCTTGAACGTGACGATGCCCGAAAACGAGATGTAGAACCCCATCTCGATCGCGGCCTGCGCGACCTCCAGCGACTCCGTGAAGCAGTGCATCACGCCGGCGACACCGCCCTTGTCGGTGCCCGCGCCCTCTTCGCGCATGATGCGGATCGTGTCGGCGCTGGCGGCGCGCGTGTGGATGATCAGCGGCTTGCGCGTTTCGCGCGACGCGCGGATGTGCGTGCGGAAGCGCTCGCGCTGCCATTCGAGATCGCCTTCCAGGCGGTAATAATCCAGGCCCGTCTCGCCGATCGCGATGACCTTCGGGTGATCGGCCAGCTCGACCAACTGCGCGACCGTGGGTTCGGGCGTGTCTTCGTAGTCGGGATGCACGCCGACCGACGCATAGATGCTGCGGATATTGCTCGGCCAGGGCGAGCACGCCGGGGAAATCCGGGAGGTCGACGGACACGCACAGCGCGTGCGAGACCTTGTTCTCGGCCATCCTGGCCAGGATCTCCGGCATGCGCGCGGCGAGCTCGGGGAAATTGATGTGGCAGTGGGAATCGATGTACATCCCGATATTGTACGCGAGGCGCGCCGCGCCCGGCCGCGACCCGATTACCTTGCGCGGACGCGGGTTCGACCTGCCCCCGCCTGCGCAGGAGCGACGCGGTGCGGGTCAGGCGACCCGCTTGCCGAGGATGATCAGGTCGCGCTCGATACCGTCGAGAGTGGCCACGCGCGGGAAATTCGCCCACGTGTCGAAGCCATACTTGCGGAACAGGGCCAGGCTCGGCGCATTGTGCCCGAAGATAAAGCCGAGCAAGGTATGCACCTTGACGTTCGGCGCGAACGCCATCGCCTGCTCCAGGCAGTAACGCCCCACGCCCTTGCCGCGCCAGCGTTCGGCGATATAGATCGACAGCTCGGCCGTGCCGGAATACGCGGGGCGGCCGTAGAAATTCGAATACGAACACCAGCCGATCACGGCCGGATCCGCCGACGTGTCCGCCGCGTCGTGGATCACCCACAGCGGCCGGCGTTCCGGCGTGTGCTCGTGGAACCAGCCTTCGCGCGACGCGACCGTGACCGGTTCGGTGTCGGCCGTGACGTCGCGCGATGCGATGGTGGAGTTGTAGATGTCGACGATGACGGGCAGGTCTTCGATGCGGGCGAGACGGTGTACGTAGGACGGCATGTTAAAACGAAGTAAGAACTACAGGGTATGGGTGGCGCGGGACGAGCGCAGCGCGGCGCCGAGGATTTCTTCGATGCGCAGGCGGGCACGCTGCCCCGTCTCGTCGGCCGGGAAGTGCACGCCGATGCCCTGCGCCTTGTTGTTGGCGCCGGCCGGCGTGATCCACGCGACCTTGCCGGCGATCGGGTATTTGTTCGGGTCGTCCATCAGCGACAGGATCAGGTAGATTTCGTCGCCAATCTTGTACGGCTTGTTGGTCGGCACGAACATGCCGCCGTTTTTCAGGAACGGCATATAGGCCGCGTACAGCGCGGCTTTTTCCTTGATGGCGAGCGACAGCACGGAGGGCCGCGCGGGCTGCGGCGCGTTCGAATCGGCGGGCAGGCCGCTGATCGGTCCGTTCTGCGAAACACTCATCGTCGTCCTTTCGTCATGGGCCGTACATCATGGGCCGCAGCGGGCAGTGTAATCAAGCAACATGTCTTCGACAAACAGTTTCGGAGACAAGGGGTGATCGGCCACGGCGCGGCGCTCGTTCGTCGATTTGATTACCTGCAGCAAGTCGGCTACGTGCACGCGTCCGGCGAGCGCCGCCAGTTCCCGCTGATACCTCGGATAATACCGGATCACCCCGGAAAGCTTGTACGAAAACACATCATACAGCCAGCGCTGCTGCCACGCGACGAGGGATGCCAGCGGCGCCTTGCTCAATTTGTCGGCACTGCGCAACGCGGCGTCGACGCTCGGCTGCGCGAGTATCTGCAGCAGGCCGTCGAGCTCGTCGCGGCTGCCCGTCTCGGCCTGGGCCAGCGCCGCCAGCGGGGCGCCGCCCTGCTCGCGCAGCCAGCCGTCCGCATCGGTCACGCCCTGCGCCTGCAGCCACGCCAGCGCCTCGGCGTGGTCGGGCATGGGCAACGCGAACTTGCGGCAGCGCGACAGGATCGTCGGCAGCAGCCGGTCCAGGCCGTTCGATGCGAGCAGGAACACGGTGCCCGGCGGCGGCTCCTCGAGCGTCTTCAACAACGCGTTCGACGACGGCATGTTCAGGCTTTCCGCCGGGTACAGCACGACGACGCGCAGGCCCTGGCGGTGCGTCGAGATGTTCATGAAATCGGCCAGCGCGCGCACCTGCTCGATCTTGATCTCTTTCGACGCCGTCTTCGATTTGGATTTCTTGTCTTCGGCCGGCGCGTCCTCGCCCTCGCCGGCCGAAGACAGAAATCCAACATCGAGGTGCGCGCGCTGGCCGAATTTCATGAACATCTCGACGCACCGCCAGGGCCTGCTCGAACGCATTGTAAGAAGCGCTGCTCGAGGAGCCGCCGCCGTGCTTCCTGTCGCGATGTCCGACGGCTGCTGCGATACCTGTCGCGCTGCCGCAAGTTCCGCCCTTCCCGGGTGGCGGTCGGCGCGGCGCAGGCGTGACGACGATGCGACGGCTGGCTGCGCGAGCAGGCGGCGCCCCGCTGGCGGACAAGCGACGGCCTGCTGCAGATACTCAGCAGCCGAGCGTCGACGCCGCGTTGCGCAGTGCCGGAGCAAGGCACCGCTGCGCATCCCTCGTGCGCGTGGCGGCGGCGGGTGCGCTGTGGTGATGATGCTTTTGGTACAAGCTTTCCGGGGTGATCCGGTATCCGAGGTATCAGCGGGAACTGGCGGCGCTCGCCGGGACGCGCGTGCACTGTAGCCTTGTAGGTAATCAAATCGACAAACAACACGCGGTGGGCCGATCACCCCCTTGTCTCCGAAACTTGTTTTGTGGAGACAGTGTTGTTCTTGATTACGGTCTCCACTTTGCGGCGGTGTACAGGCCACGAAAAGGACGAAGCGATGCAGTGCTTTGAAAATTGCAGAACAAACCGACACGTCCCGACAAGCCGTGGCGACGGAAATCTACCTGTCGCTGATGAAAAATTCAAACAATGCCGATCGCCGGCAAGGTCACGTGACGGCGCCGACGACAAGGCGCAGGGCATCGGCACGTCCCGGCCGAGGCACCTGGTCCGCCTGCGCATCGAGGAATCCTCGCACCGCAGCCCATACCCTGTAGTTCTTACTTCCTAACATGCCATCCTACGTACACCGTCTCCACCACG
>NZ_CDRNIL010000141.1:0-4106 GCF_977014125.1 Massilia phosphatilytica | reverse complement strand
TTGTGCCCTCTACTGGTTCAGTTGCGTCTTGTTAAGGTTAAAACGGAGGAGTTAGTTGGATGATCCAGCACCTTGTGAATCAGATCGCCGCGTCCAACCTTCGGCAATCTGAGCAGCCGTTGCAAGTGTCCCATTGGCGGCAGAGCAGCCCGGATGTGGCGCCGGCCCGCGTCTCCCGCGCTGCGAACGGTGTGCCTTCCATCTTGCGGGCGTTGATTCTGCCGACTACCCTGCCAATTCGCCGAAAAGCTCGCCGTGGAGCCATCAAAAAGCCGATCGCAAAGCGTTAGGCGCCTACGTCATAGATGGGGTCGTCTCAGAAAACGGAAAATAAAGCACGCTAAGGCATAGCCGAACCTGCCAAGCTTGCTCCACCCTGTAGTGACGCGATCAGCGGGCAGGAAACGTTCCCCCTTCGCGCATGGCAGGCGCACACCAACTCAGACAGCACGGCCTCCATGCGCGCCAGGTCAGCCATTTTCTCGCGCACGTCCTTGAGCTTGTGCTCGGCCAGACTGCTGGCTTCCTCGCAATGGGTGCCATCCTCCAGCCGCAGCAGCTCGGCGATCTCATCCAGGCTGAAGCCCAGCCGCTGGGCTGATTTCACGAAGCGCACCCGCGTTACATCCGCCTCGCCATAGCGGCGGATGCTGCCATAGGGCTTGTCAGGCTCCAGCAACAAGCCCTTGCGCTGATAGAAACGGATGGTCTCCACATTGACCCCGGCCGCCTTGGCGAAAACGCCAATGGTCAGGTTCTCCAAATTGTTTTCCATATCGCTTGACTCCGTACATGAGTACGGAAGTAAGGTTACGCTATCCAATTTCAATTCGAAAGGACAAGCGCATGTCTGAACCAAAAACCGGGCGCGGCGCGCTCTTCACTGGAGGGCTTGCAGCCATCCTCGCCTCGGCTTGCTGCCTCGGGCCGTTGGTTCTGATCGCCTTGGGGTTCAGCGGCGCTTGGATCGGCAACTTGGCGGTGTTGGAACCCTATCGCCCCATCTTTATCGGCGTGGCGCTGGTGGCGTTGTTCTTCGCCTGGCGGCGCATCTACCGGCAGGCAGCGGCCTGCAAACCGGGTGAGGTCTGCGCGATTCCCCAAGTGCGAGCTACTTACAAGCTCATTTTCTGGATCGTGGCCGCGCTGGTTCTGGTCGCGCTCGGATTTCCCTACGTCATGCCATTTTTCTACTGATCGGAGTTCACCATGAAGAAACTGTTTGCCTCCCTCGCCCTCGCCGCCGTTGTTGCCCCCGTCTGGGCCGCCACCCAGACCGTCACGCTGTCCGTACCGGGCATGACCTGCTCCGCCTGCCCGATCACTGTCAAGAAGGCGATTTCCAAGGTCGAAGGCGTCAGCAAAGTTGACGTGACTTTCGAGACACGCCAAGCGGTCGTCACCTTCGACGATGCCAAGACCAGCGTGCAGAAGCTGACCAAGGCAACCGCAGACGCGGGCTATCCGTCCAGCGTCAAGCAGTGAGTCACTGAAAACGGCACCGCAGCACAACGGACGTCATTGTCTGGCGCCACAAACGATAAAGGATCTGTTGCATGACCCATCTAAAAATCACCGGCATGACTTGCGACTCGTGCGCGGCGCACGTCAAGGAAGCGCTGGAAAAAGTGCCAGGCGTGCAGTCGGCGCTGGTGTCCTATCCGAAGGGCACAGCGCAACTCGCCATCGTGCCGGGCACATCGCCGGACGCGCTGACTGCCGCCGTGGCCGGACTGGGCTACAAGGCAACGCTAGCCGATGCGCCACTGGCGGACAACCGCGTCGGACTGCTCGACAAGGTGCGGGGATGGATGGCCGCCGCCGAAAAGCACAGTGGCAACGCAGCCCCCGGTGCAGGTAGCGGTCATTGGCAGCGGTGGAGCCGCGATGGCGGCGGCGCTGAAGGCCGTCGAGCAAGGCGCGCAGGTCACGCTGATCGAGCGCGGCACCATCGGCGGCACCTGCGTCAATGTCGGCTGTGTGCCGTCCAAGATCATGATCCGCGCCGCCCACATCGCCCATCTGCGCCGGGAAAGCCCGTTCGATGGCGGTATTGCGGCAACTGTGCCTACCATTGACCGCAGTAAGCTGCTGGCCCAGCAGCAGGCCCGCGTCGACGAACTGCGGCACGCCAAGTACGAAGGCATCCTGGGCGGTAATCCGGCCATCACCGTTGTGCACGGTGAGGCGCGCTTCAAGGACGACCAGAGCCTTACCGTCCGTTTGAACGAGGGTGGCGAGCGCGTCGTGATGTTCGACCGCTGCCTGGTCGCCACGGGTGCCAGCCCGGCGGTCCCGCCGATTCCGGGCTTGAAAGAGTCACCCTACTGGACTTCCACCGAGGCCCTGGCGAGCGACACCATTCCCGAACGCCTTGCCGTAATCGGCTCGTCGGTGGTGGCGCTGGAGCTGGCGCAAGCCTTTGCCCGGCTGGGCAGCAAGGTCACGGTCCTGGCGCGCAATACCTTGTTCTTCCGTGAAGACCCGGCCATCGGCGAGGCGGTGACAGCCGCTTTCCGTGCCGAGGGCATCGAGGTGCTGGAGCACACGCAAGCCAGCCAGGTCGCCCATATGGACGGTGAATTCGTGCTGACCACCACGCACGGTGAATTGCGCGCCGACAAACTGCTGGTTGCCACCGGTCGGACACCGAACACGCGCAGCCTCGCGCTGGACGCAGCGGGGGTCACTGTCAATGCGCAAGGTGCCATCGTCATCGACCAAGGCATGCGCACGAGCAACCCGAACATCTACGCGGCCGGCGACTGCACCGACCAGCCGCAGTTCGTCTATGTGGCGGCAGCGGCCGGCACCCGTGCCGCGATCAACATGACCGGCGGCGATGCGGCGCTCGACCTGACCGCAATGCCGGCCGGTCATGTTGATCGCCGGCGCGGGTCCGGCCGCTGCCGCCGCGTGGACGAACTGCGGCTGGTCGGTGCAGTCGCCGCACGTAGATGTTCGGGTTGCTCGTGCCGTCCTTGGTGAAGGAAGAGCTTCCCAATTGGCGCAGTGACCCCCGCTGCGTCAGCGCCGAAGGCTGCGCGTGCGTGTCCGACCCGGTGGCAACCAGCAGCTTGTGGCGCGCCATTCAGCCGTGCGTGGTGGTCGGCGCGAATTCACCGTCCATATGGGCGACCTGGCTGGCTTGCGTGTGCTCCAGCACCTCGATGCCCTCGGCACGGGAAAGCGGCTGCACCGCCTCGCCGATGGCCGGGTCTTCACGGAAGAAGCGTATTGCGCGCAGGACCCCGTGACCTTGCTCCAGCCGGGCAAAGGCTTGCGCCAGCTCACGCCGACGAGCCGATTACGGCAAGGCGTCGGGAGATGGTGTCGCTCGCCGGCCTCGGTAGTCCAGTAGGGTGACTCTTCAAGCCCGGGAGTCGCAGGATCACGCGTGGCGACTCAGGCAGCGGTCGAACGTCGGCGAAGCGCTGGCCACCTCTTCGAACGGACGGTCGTCCTTGAAGCGCGCCTCACCGTGCACAACGGTGATGGCCGGATTACCGCCCAGAAGTGTTCATTCCTGGCGTGCGGTTCGTCGACGCGGCCTGCTGCTGGGCCAGCAGCTTACTGCATCGAAATCGTAGGCACAGTTGCCGCAAAATGCACATCGAACGGGCTTTCCCGGCGCAGATGGCGATGTGGGCGGCACGGATGATGATCTTGGACGGCGCGCGGGCCGACATTGACGCAGGTGCCGCCGATGAGGTGCCGCGCTCGATGACCGTGACCTGCGCGCTGCTCGACGGCCAGACGGCCGCCGCCATCGCGGCTCCACCGCTGCCAATGACCGCTCCACCGGGGGCTCGTGCCGCCGTGTCGGCGGCGGCCATCTGCCGCACCTTGTCGAGCAGTCCGACGCGGTTGTCCGCCAGTAGCGCGGTGAGCGCGTTGCCTTGTAGCCCGGTGCTCCGGCCACGGCGGCAGTGGCGCCGTTCCGGCGATGTGCCCGGCACGATGGCGAGTACCGTGCCTTTCGGATAGGACACCAGCGCCGACTGCACGCTAGTTTCAGCGCTTCCTTGACGTGCGCCGCGCACGAGTCGCAAGTAGTACGGTGATTTTTGAGATAGATTCTATCAACTGTGGCGCCGACTGACATA
>NZ_CDRNIL010000140.1:0-2447 GCF_977014125.1 Massilia phosphatilytica | reverse complement strand
TGCCCTGTACTTCGTTCAGTTACGTATTGCTAAGGTTAAAACGGAGGAGTTCAGTTGGATGATCCAGCACCTGGGTTCAGGCCCGCGGCCGCGACGATCAGGAGGTGCACGCCGAACATCAGGATCAGCGCGCTGTACGAGGCCATCACGAAGCCGATCAGGTTCAGGATGTCCCGCAGGCTGGAGCTGGCGACGACCTGCGTGATGAGGGCGAACACGCCGAACGGGGTGAGGCGCAGCACGAGCGTCACCATGCGCATCACGATCACGTGGGCGACGTGGACGAATTCGCTGAATTTGTCGAAGACCTCCGGCTTCTTGCCGGCGATGCCCGTGGCCGAGACGCCGATGAAGATCGAGAACAGCACGACGGCGATCGTCGACGTCTTGCGCGCGCCCGTCATGTCGAGGAAGGGGTTTTCCGGAATGAACGACAGGATCATGGTCGGCAGCGATACGTCCTGGGCGGTCGACA
The DNA here is from genome assembly GCF_977014125.1 of Massilia phosphatilytica. NCBI lineage: Bacteria > Pseudomonadati > Pseudomonadota > Betaproteobacteria > Burkholderiales > Oxalobacteraceae > Massilia > Massilia phosphatilytica. Next base: position 1,972 of record NZ_CDRNIL010000140.1, on the reverse strand, counting down.
GCTTGCCTTCCAAATAGTGTCCGCGCGCGATCTCGGCCGCGCTCGACGTCAGGCCGACGGCGCTCAAGCCGTACAGCTTCGCCATCAGGATGCCGATCGCCGCGGCGATGGCCGTCGTGGCCATCAGCGTGCCGATCGTCAGCGCGCTGATCTTGCCCAGCGACGAGGCGTCGCGCAGCTTGAGGATCGCCTGGATGATCGAGACCATGATCAGCGGCATGATGATCATCTGCAGCAGCTTGACGTAGCCGGTGCCGACGATGTCGAGGTAGGCATTCGTCTGCGCGATGACGGGCGAAACGCTGCCGTAGAACGCCTGGAAGGCGGCGCCGAGCACGATGCCCAGGCCGAGGCCGGTGAACACGCGTTTCGTGAAGGACAGGTGGCGTTGCTGCATCACGTACAGCAGGCCGCAGAACGCGAGGGCGATGGCCAGGTTCAAGATCGAGGGGAGACTCATGGTGTCCTCGTATTGCGTTGCCCGCCCGCGTTTTGTGCGCACAGGAAATATAAGAAACGCATTCTATAGCCAATCATGGGGTGTTGCATGAGGACCGCTGCCGCCCGGAGAAAAACGGCGTTGCAAAATGTTAAATGTTGTTGACACTGCAAGCCGAGTTTGCAACGCTCAATCGTTGCCCTTTCGCTATTTCCAGGAGATTCCATGGCCGTCCTGCGCCGCCTGCTGTGCCTCATGTTGTTGTGCTGCTGGTCGGGCGCGTGGGCGCAGACCACGGTTGCCGGTTTTTCGCCCGACGGGCAGGTGCGCCGCGTGCGCCAGGCGGTGGCGCGCTTCACGCAGCCGATGGTGGCGTTCGGCGACCTGCGCGCGGCCACGCCGTTCGACGTCGATTGTCCCGTGCCGGGCAGCGCGCGCTGGGTCGATGCGCAGACGTGGAGCTACGACTTCGACCGCGACCTGCCCGGCGCGACGCGTTGCCGCTTCACGCTCAAGCCGAACGTGCACGACCTGGCCGGCCAGCCGCTCGCGGGACGGCGCGAGTTCAGCGTCGCTACCGGCGGCCCCGCCGTGCTGGCAACCCTGCCGCGTGAAGGGGACGAGAACATCGACGAACAGCAGGCCTTCTTGCTGGCGCTGTCGGCCCCCGCAACGGACGACAGCATCCTGAAACAGGCCTGGTGCCGCGCCGACGGTGTCAGCGAAAAGATCGCCGTGACGCTGCTGCGCGGCGAACGGCGCGCGCAGGCGCTGCAGAACAGCCGCTGGTTCGCGCGCCAGGTCGTGGCCGAGGACAAGGGCGACGACGACCTCGGGGCCTACACCGATGCGCGCCTGCGCGCCGACGAGAAGGCCGGGCGCCTGGCCCGCATCGTCGTGCTGCAATGCCGCCGCACGCTGCCCGCGAGCGCGGAAGTGGCCCTCGTCTGGGGCGCCGGCGTGGCCGCGCCGACGGCATCGCGACCGGCAAGGACCAGACGCTGACGTTCAAGACCCGCGCCGATTTCACGGCCCGCTTCAACTACAAGAGTCGAACGCGCGTTCCCAGTGCATCCCGTTCCAGCCGATGCGCGTGAATTTCAGCGCGCCGGTCCACGCGGCCGACGCGGCGCAGATCTACCTGGAAGGACCGGGCGGCAAGCGCTGGCCGGCGCGCCTTGAGAAGGAGGGCGGCGATGTGGCGGACCTCGTTGATGGCGGCGGCGTCCGTGATCACCCAAGCCGGATGCCGGATCGACCAGTGCGTTCAGGTCCGTCATCCTGCCGTCGTCGTACAGGAAGCCGTGATTGGCCGCAGGGCCGACGCCGGCCACGCCGACGATCTGACCCAGGTTGTTGATGCCCCTGGCCGCGCTGCCGAACTCCCGGTCCGGGTCGGACACGAGGCCGCCGAGGTCGCGCATGACGCCGTTCTCGTACAGGAAGGCGGTCTCCGGATAGAGATTGCCGCCCATCGCCGAGGCCCAGGTGCTGGATCATCCAACTAACTCCTCCGTTTTAACCTTAGCAAAC
>NZ_CDRNIL010000139.1:0-3428 GCF_977014125.1 Massilia phosphatilytica | reverse complement strand
TGTAACCTACTTCGTTCAGTTACGTATTGCTAAGGTTAAAACGGAGGAGTTAGTTGGATGATCCAGCACCTGCCGGACGGTGGCCAGGCCGTCGTGATCAACTTGCTCGACCAGAAACTGTACAATCTCAACCCGGATTTTTTGTCGTACACGTTGTCAAAGGCGGCATTGCAGACGGCCACCACCTTGCTGGCCCAGGCGCTGGCGCCGAAATTGCGCGTCGTCGGCGTCGCGCCCGGCATCACGCTCGTGTCCGGCGACCAGAGCGCGGACGGCTTCGCGCGCGCGCACCAGGCCACGCCGCTCGGCCGGTCGTCGACGCCGCAGGACATCGTCGACGCCGTGTGCTACGCGGCGAACGCGAAGGCGCTGACCGGCACCACCCTGCTCGTCGACGGCGGCCAGCACCTGATGCCGCTGGCGCGCGACGTGATGTTTTTGACTGAATGATTTTTACATTGCCCCTTACCTCGAAGGTTTCCTATGTTGTCCGCCCTGTTCTACCCGCAGCTGCGCGATTGCCGCAGGCTGTTCCTGCGCAATTACGAAGTCATGATCAACATCGGTGTCCATGAGTTCGAAAAAAAGGGCGAGCAGCGCGTCCTGATCAATGTCGATCTGTACATCCCGCTCGGCCTGTCGACGCCCAAGGACGACCAGCTGCACGAAGTGGTCGACTACGACTTCATGCGCGAGACCATCGCCAGGCGCATGGCGCAAGGCCACGTGCAGTTGCAGGAAACCCTGTGCGACGACGTGGTCGAGGCCATGCTGGCCCACCCCAACGTGCGCGCGGCCCGCGTGTCGACGATGAAGCCCGACGTGTATCCCGACTGCGAAGGCGTCGGCGTCGAAGTGTTCCAGATCAAGGATGAAGCATGAATGAAGTGACGATGGCGCGTGCGGCGGACGTGCTCGCCCCTGCCGTGCCCGATGCCGCCGACAAGAAGGCGGACAAACAGGCCTACGAGAACAACAAGCTGCACAAGCGCCTGTGCCGCCTCGTCGGCCAGGCGATCGGCGACTTCAACATGATCGAGGACGGCGACAAGGTCATGGTCTGCCTGTCCGGCGGCAAGGACAGCTATGCCTTGCTGGACATCCTCATGACCCTGCGCGAGCGCGCGCCGATCCACTTCGACATCGTCGCCGTCAACCTCGACCAGAAACAGCCGAACTTCCCGCCGAAGTGCTGCCGGCCTACCTGACGAAGCTGGATATTCCGTTCCACATCGAGAACCAGGACACCTACAGCATCGTCAAGCGCCTGATCCCGGAAGGCAAGACCACGTGCTCGCTGTGCTCGCGCCTGCGCCGCGGCATCCTGTACCGCGTGGCGGACGAGCTGGGCTGCACGAAGATCGCCCTGGGCCACCATCGCGACGACATCCTCGAAACCTTCTTCCTGAACATGTTCTTCGGCGCGAAGATCAAGGGCATGCCGGCCAAGCTCGTGTCGGACGACGGCAAGCACGTCGTGATCCGCCCGCTCGCGTACGTGAAGGAAGCGGACACCGAGCGCTACGCGGAAATCAAACAGTTCCCGATCATCCCGTGCGACCTGTGCGGCTCGCAGGAAAACCTGCAGAGGAAGCAGATCAAGGCCATGCTGCGCGACTGGGAAAAGAAACACCCGGGCCGCGTGGAAAACATCTTCTCGTCGCTGTCGACCGTCGTGCCGTCGCACCTGATGGACCGCGACATGTTCGGCTTCGCGGACCTGAAGGCCGACGGTGTAGCGAATCCGGCCGGCGACATCGCCTTCGACGAAGAACCGTGTTCGACGCCGGCGACTGGCACCATTCCGCTGCAGCCGCTCTGAGCCGTCCTGCGCCGCGCTGACCGGCGCCGCCATGTCCGACCAGGCATGGCGGCGCGGCATGTGCCTGCATTTTTTGACGTTGTCCATGTTTTTGACGTTGTCTATGTTTTTGACGTTGTCTATGTAATACAGTTTCTTCAGGATGGATGGCGCGGCCTTCGTGAGATCGATTTCACCCTGAGGGTAGCCCGGCAAACCTCACAACAGGCCGGCAAGCCGATGTAATATTCCTACCTCGCCTGCGACGTCGTTTGGCGTACGCATCGTCCAACCCACCTGGATTCCTCATGCAAATCGGCCAACCCGCCAGCGCCGCCCAGACGAGCGGCGCTTCTGCCAACGCCAATACCCAAGTCGCGAGCTTGCGCATCTTCGTGTTCGCCCTGTTCTTCACGTTCGGCGGCATCACGAGCCTGAACGACGTCATCATTCCGAAACTGAAAGACCTGTTCACGCTGTCGTACGCGCAGGCGATGCTCGTGCAATCGGCCTTCTTTGCCGCCTACTTCATCGTGTCGCTGCCGGCCGCCGCCATCGTGCAGCGCATCGGCTATATGCGAACCGCCGTCGTCGGCCTCCTGACGATGACGGCCGAGCTTGCCTGCTGTTCATCCCCGCGTCCTCGTCCGGCATGTTCATCACCTTCCTGCTGGCGCTGTTCGTGCTGGCGGCCGGCATCACCATCGTGCAGGTCGTGGCGAATCCGCTGATCTCGATGCTGGGTGCCCCCGCCACCGCGTCAAGCCGCCTGACCTTCGCCCAGGCCTTCAATTCGCTCGGCACGACCGTCTTTCCGTACGTCGGCGCCATCCTGATCCTTGGCTCGCTGGCCCACGTCGACCAGGCCACGCTCTCGGCCGACGCCCTCGCCGCCTACCGCGCCGCCGAAAGCCAGGTCGTGGTGCACGCCTACCTCGGCCTGGCCGTCGCACTGGCCATCGTCGCCTTCCTCGTCTGGACCAACCGCAAGAAGCTCGTCGAACATCCCCATCCCGAAAGCAGCATGTGGGGCGCTTTCGACCTGCTGAAACAGCCCCGCTTCGCGTTCGGCGCCCTGTGCATCTTCCTGTACGTCGGCGCCGAAGTGGCCGTCGGCTCGCTGATCGTGAACTACCTGATGCAAAACGACGTGCTGGGCCTCGGCGCCAACGACCGCGAGCACGTCGTTTCGTCGTAGTCGGCGAGCCGACGGCCGCTTCGGCGCCGACTGTCACGGAAGATGGCGGCCGCGACGCGAAGCAGTGTCGGCGGGTCAAAGCGCCACATGCTGCTTCGGACGGGGATGTTCGACCGCAGCCTTGCGTGACCCAGACGAGGAAGGCGACGATGGCCGGTGCGACGGCCAGGCCGAGGTAGGTGTGCACCACGACCTGGCTTTCGGCGGCGCGGTAGGCGGCGAGGGCGTCGGCCGACAGCGTGGCCTGGTCGACGTGGGCCAGCGAGCCGAGGATCAGGATGGCGCCGACGTACGGAAAGACGGTCCTGCCGAGCGAATTGAAGGCCTGGGCGAAGGTCAGGCGGCTTGACGCGGTGGCGGGGGCACCAAGCCGTCGAGATCAGCAGATCCGCCACGACCTGCACGATGGTGATGCCGGCCGCCAGCACG
>NZ_CDRNIL010000138.1:0-2910 GCF_977014125.1 Massilia phosphatilytica | reverse complement strand
CTGCCACCCTCGCCGTTGCGGGCGGCGCCGGAGGCCGCGAGCGCCTGTTCGAGGCGCATGACGATGCCGGAGAAGCGCTGCACGAGCTCCACGACGGCCGTTTCCATCTGCTCGCGCGAGGCGTCGATGTGCGACGTCCACACGCCGGCGACGTCGGCGCCGAACGCGCGGCGGCTGGCGAGATAGTCGTCCGCCGCTGCGTGTCCATTGGCTGCCGCGGGTGCGGCTGCGCGCACGGCGGCGAATGCGCCGCCCGCCAGCAGCACGGCGGCGAACAGCCAGCCATGCCAGTGCCAGCCGGCCAGCGGCACGATCACGCAGGCCGCGGCCAGGGCCACGATCAGCGCAGAATAAGTTTGCAGGGGGCGTAGTCGCGTCACGCGGCGCTCCGTCAGGTCTATCGGTGGTCGGATGGTTCCACCCCGCATCGGTATCCGGTGTGTCCCGTGTGCGGTGTTTGTGAACCGCACCGCTGCTGATGATTACAGAACGAGTTGCCGTAGCGCAAGCATTCGTGACACAAATATGCGAATGGGTCGTATAAACGATACACCGTTAAAGGATCGCCAACATCTTGTTCTGGCTGGGATTTTTCGCAAATTGACAACGGTTTGCGGGCGCGGAGACGCCCCGGGGTGCCGTTTGTTGACGTTCGAATATTTAACAAACAGGCATGCGGCGCGGCGCGGCGGAATGGCCGAAAGAAAGTGCATTCGGAAAATCCGAAAGGACATGCCGGCATTGCCGGATTGCGGGGACGGTGACCCCACCGACTACCATCGAACCATGAACACGATGATCCTGACGTTTGCCGGAGGCGCCGTCGCCGGTGCGATGAATGCGCTGGCGGGGCGGTTCCGTTCGTCAGCCTGCCAGTGCTGATCGCGGCCGGCGTGCCTCCGGTGCAGGCGAATGCTTCCAGCACGGTCGCCTTGTTTCCGGGCGGGCTGGCGAGCGCATGGGCATATCGTGACGGCCTGGGCACGGTCGGCACCGTCCCGCTTCGCGCGTTGCTGGCCGTGACGCTCTGCGGCGGCCTGGTGGGCGCGGTCCTGTTGTTGCGGACGTCATCCGCGGCGTTCACGGTCGTGCTGCCGTGGCTGCTGCTGGCGGCGTCCGTCGCGCTCGCGTTCGGGCGGCGCATGGGGACGCGTTGCGCGCGCGCTGGCGCATCCGCGCGCACGCGGTGCTGGCCGTCCAGTTCGCGCTCGGCATCTACGGCGGCTACTTCGGCGGGGCGGTCGGGATCATGATGATTGCGGCGTGGGGCCTGCTGGGCTGCCACGACCTGAAACGGCTCAACGCGCCGCGTACGCTGCTGGTCAGCGCGGCGAATACGGTGGCCGTACTCGCCTTCGTCGCGGCGGGCGCGGTGCGCTGGCCCGAAACGCTGGCGATGCTGGCGGGGGCGCTCGCCGGCGGCCATGGGGGCGCCCACCTCGGGCGGCGCGCCGGCGCGCATCATCCGCGCCGTCACGCTGTTCGCCACCAGACCTCATCACGCTGGCCTTCTTCGTCAAAACCTATGTCATGTGAGGACGCCATCCTCCAGGCCTTGCTCGCAACGACAGGACTGCTCGCCATCGCGGCCGGCATCGCGGCGGAGCCGCGCCGGCGCGTGCGCCGGTCAGCGCTTCAGCTTGCGACAGGTCGCGCACGGCGCGCGGTCGGCCGACGTGGTCAGCGCCGCGTAGGCGCGCAGCGCCTGCGACGAGCGCGCTCACGGTCGACCGGCTGCCGGCGGCCGCGCCGCGCATCCCGTCGCCGACCGAGCGCTGCGCCAGTTCGTCGGCCGTCACGCGCAGGTTGATGGTGCGGTTCGGGATGTCGATGTCGATCATGTCGCCTTCTTCCACGAGGCCGATCGCGCCGCCTTCCGCCGCTTCCGGCGACGCGTGGCCGATCACGAGGCCGGACGAGCCGCCCGAGAAGCGGCCGTCGGTGAACAGCGCGCAGGCCTTGCCGAGTCCCTTCGACTTGATGTACGACGTCGGGTACAGCATCTCCTGCATGCCCGGGCCGCCTTCGGCCTTCGTAGCGGATGATGAGTCGTCGCCCGCGTGTACCGTGTCGCCGAGGATGGCTTCGACGGCGGCGTCCTGGCTTTCGAACACGCGCGCCTTGCCGGAGAATTTCAGGATGCTGTCGTCGACGCCGGCCGTCTTCACGATGCAGCCTTTCTCGGCGATGTTCCCGTACAGGACCGCGAGGCCGCCATCCTGCGAGTAGGCGTGCGCGCGGTCGCGGATACAGCCTTCGGCGCGATCCAGGTCGGCCGTGTCGAAGCGCTCGGCCTGCGAGAACGCGACCTGCGTCGGCACGCCGCCCGGCGCCGCGCGGAACAGCGTGTGCACCGCCTGGTCGTCGCTGCGCTTGATGTCGTATTTTTCGATCGCGTCGCCCAGGGTCGGCGAGTGCACGGTCGGCAGCGACGTGTCCAGCAGGCCGGCGCGCGCCAGTTCACCGAGGATGGCGATGATGCCGCCGGCGCGGTGCACGTCCTCGATGTGGTATTTGTTGGTCATCGGCGCGACCTTGCACAGGCAGGGCACCTTGCGCGAGATGCGGTCGATGTCCGCCATGTTGAACTCGACGCCCGCTTCGTGCGCGGCGGCCAGCAGGTGCAGCACGGTGTTGGTGGAACCGCCCATCGACACGTCCAGCGCCATCGCGTTCTCGAAGGCGGCGCGGGTGGCGATGCTGCGCGGGAGGACCGTGTAGTCGTCCTGCTCGTAGTGGCGCTTGGCCAGGTCGACGATCAGGCGGCCGGCGCGCAGGAACAGTTCCTTTCGGTCGGCGTGCGTCGCCAGGACGGTGCCGTTACCCGGCAGCGACAGGCCCAGCGCCTCGGTCAGGCAGTTCATCGAGTTCGCCGTGAACATGCCGAGAACAGGCCGCAGGTGGGGCAGC
>NZ_CDRNIL010000137.1:0-2337 GCF_977014125.1 Massilia phosphatilytica | reverse complement strand
TGTTGTAGCCTTGGTTCGGTTGGTCTTGCTGACCAAGAAACGGAGGAGTTCGTTGGATGATCCAGCACCTAGACGTCCCAGCCGGCGAGCAGGTCGGGCAGCGCGGCATACGGCTGCTGGCCCAGGTAATGGATGTTGGGGCGGCGTGGAAGACGCTCCGGATCGATCTTGACGACCGGTCCGGCCAGCACGATCTGCCGCTCGGGATGACTTTCGGCCACGGCGCCGACGAGGGTCCGGATCGAAGCGCTCGTCCAGCACGCCGTAGAAGCCCAGGCGCGGATGCGGGACGGCGTCCTGCTGCGGATGCGCGCGCCCGCGGTCCAGCGCCTGCTGGAAATGCACGACGTCGACGCTGCTGGAAAAGCAGTGGACGTTCGGGTGGCGGTGGCGCTTCGCCTCGTACAGGCTGGGGCCGCCGGCGAACACGAGGTCGGCGATGGAGAGCAGCGCGCTTTCACGCTGCAGCAATTGCTTGGGTGGATTCTTGAACGACGCCAGTTCATCCATGCAGTCGTACACGACGAGCGCGGGCCGCAGCAATTGCAGCAGCGGCAGCGCCATCGGCGTATAGAACCAGGCGACGACGTCCTCGCCCGGCGGTGCCAGGCTGCGCGACCATGGGCTGGAGCAGCCGCAGTTGATCGTCGTGGAAACCGTTGGCGTGGATCGGGGTGTGCGCGCGGCACACGGTCACGTTCGGCGCGGGGCTGGAGCGTTCCATGAACGGGGCGCCATCGTCGTACACCGGCTCTTCGACGAACAGGACGGGATAATGCTGGGCCAGGCGCGACAGCAGGTGCTGCGGCCGCTGGAACACGAAATCCCAGCGCAGGTGGCTGAAAACGACGATCGTGGACATGATGGGCTCCTTGTCGCCCGAGGGCGGTCGGTTGATCGATGCAAAGCGGGACCGCCCGCACCGCGGCGCGCCGGCGAACGCGGGTCGCGCGGCACGGACGGGCGTGTCCGTCCATCAGCGCGGCCATGCGTGGCCGCGCAGCGATGGGGCAGGCGCCCTGCGGGTGCCGTGCTCGCGACGGGGTTCGGAGCGCGCCGGGCGGCGCGTTACATCAGCCCGGCGCGTCTCCCTCCTCTTCCACGTCCTTGGGTTCGAGCGGGACATTGCGCGTCGCCGCGCTGATCACCTCGAACGGCAGCTTGGGAGTTACGGTCCGCGTTGAGCAGGCCGTTCGCTTCCTGGAACGTGTCGGCGAACTGGGTATAGCAGAAGCCGCTGAACATGAAGGTCTCGTTGACCACTTTCAGCAGGCGTTGGTACAGCGCGTGATAACTCTCGGCCGTATGGGCACGGGTATAGCCCCACGTGCCGTCCTCGGGCGTCGCGTTCGGGTCGTACGCGATGCCACCGAATTCGGTGAGCACGATGGGCTGGCCGCGGTGTGGGAAGCCGTCCAGCGTAAGAATGCGTCCGCCGGGACGCCGTTGATCGAACAGCGTGCGCACCGGGTCGCTGACCTCGTAGCGCGCCTTCAGCTTGTCCGGGCTGCAGTCGTAGTCGTGGATGCCCAGGATGTCGGTGGCCGACGCTTCCCAGCCGTCGTTGCCGATCACCGGGCGGGTCGAGTCGAGGGTGCGCGTCAGGTGGTACAGCGCCTCGACCGCGTTGCGGTGCGCCTGGGTCAATGTCAGGTTCGGCACGCCCCAGGATTCGTTGAACGGCACCCACACGATGATGCAGGGGTGGCTGTAGTCGCGCTCGATGGCCTCGGTCCATTCCTTGACCATGCGCGTGATCGCGCGCGGCGCGAAGCGGTAGGCCGAGGGCATCTCTTCCCACACGAGCAGCCCCAGCTTGTCGGCCCAGTACAGGTAGCGCGGATCTTCGATCTTCTGGTGCCTGCGCACGCCGTTGAAGCCCATCAGCTTGGCCAGTTCGACGTCGCGCTTGAGGTGCTCGTCGGATGGCGCCGTGAGGAACGACTCCGTCCAGTATCCCTGGTCCAGCACGAGTCGCAGCGGATACGGGCGGCCGTTCAGCAGCAGGCGGTCGCGGTTGATGTGGAACGAGCGCAGCGCCGTGTACGACTTCACGTGGTCGACGATCCGGTCGCCGCAGCGCAGGATCACCTCGGCGTCGAGCAGGGTCGGGCGTTCCGGGCTCCACAGCAATTCGTTGCGCGAATCGTCGATGCCGGGGTCGGACAGCGCGATCTTGCGGTTCGCCTCGCCGGCCAGCAGCTTGTAGTTGTCGTCCGCCAGCAATTGCTTGCCGTGCCAGATCTTAACCTCGACAAACATGTCTTCCTGGATGTCGCCGCCGGCGATGACTTCGCAACCGATCTCGAAGGTTTCGAACAGCGGCGTCCAGCGCAG
>NZ_CDRNIL010000136.1:0-13660 GCF_977014125.1 Massilia phosphatilytica | reverse complement strand
TGCCGGAGCCAACACCGAGTGCGCTCAGCTTGGATTGCGCATTGTTCGCAGCGATACGTGCTTCTTCGTAGGCCTGTTGCGCCTGCAGGTAATCCTCGCTGGGCTGACATTCTTGAAAGCTTCCCCAGAGCTTTTTTTCACGCTGGTAGGTGGTGCGCGCCAGGTCCAGACGCGTCCTTGCCGCGTTCAGCGTGCTGCGCAATTCGGCCAGCTCAGGACTTGAGATCACGGCCAGTACCTGCCCCTTCTTCACCGTTCTGGCCCAGCTCCGCTTGCACCGAATCCGCAATCCCTGGAACACGTGGAACAATGTGCGCAGTGCGATCCTGGTCGAAACGAACTTCACCCGGCAACTGGACGGAAGCTTCGATCGTCTCCGGTGCCGCCGTTGCAAGTTTGATTCCCGCTTGCTGGATTTGCTGCGCCGTCAGTCGCACGAGCCCCTCCTCACCAGAATGGTGCTCGCCTCCTTCTTTCGATGCGCCGTGCCGACCAGGCCCGCGACGACCTCGAGGCCGAACAACTGCGCCTCACACAGGTGCTCGCCGATGCCTACCAGCGCGCCGAGGTGGCATCGACGCAAACGGTCACCCTGCGCGACCAGGTACTTCCAGCTGCCCAAAGCGCCTACGACGCCGCAGTCACCGGTTTCGAGATGGGGAAATTCGCGTTCACCGACGTGCTCGATGCCCAGCGCACGCTGTTCCAGACCAAGACCCAGTACCTGCGCGCGCTTTCCGACCGTTACCGCTCAATCGCAGACATCGAACGTTATGTCCCGATCGCGGCCGCCGGCGTGAACTCCACTGAAAGAACATCCAAATGAAGTCCATCAATCAAAACAAATCGACCAAGACCGTGGTGGCTATCCTCGCCGTCGGCGTGGTGCTCGGCGCCGCCATCCTGTTCTGGAAAAAGGAACCCAGCGAAACTGCCGGCGCCGAAAGCAAGAAGGAAGTGCCGCAGACCGTGGCCGGAAAAGCCGCATCGAAAGAAGGAGGCGAGCACCATTCTGGTGAGGAGGGGCTCGTGCGACTGACGGCGCAGCAAATCCAGCAAGCGGGAATCAAACTTGCAACGGCGGCACCGGAGACGATCGAAGCTTCCGTCCAGTTGCCGGGTGAAGTTCGTTTCGACCAGGATCGCACTGCGCACATTGTTCCACGTGTTCCAGGGATTGCGGATTCGGTGCAAGCGGAGCTGGGCCAGACGGTGAAGAAGGGGCAGGTACTGGCCGTGATCTCAAGTCCTGAGCTGGCCGAATTGCGCAGCACGCTGAACGCGGCAAGGACGCGTCTGGACCTGGCGCGCACCACCTACCAGCGTGAAAAAAAGCTCTGGGAAGACAAGATCTCAGCCCAGCAGGATTACCTGCAGGCGCAACAGGCCTACGAAGAAGCACGTATCGCTGCGAACAATGCGCAATCCAAGCTGAGCGCACTCGGTGTTGGCTCCGGCACGGGCGCATTGAATTCGCTATGAATTGCGTGCGCCGTTCGATGGCGTCATTGTCGAAAAACACATCAGCCTGGGTGAGGCCCTCAAGGAAGACGCCAACGTGTTCCTGCTGTCCGATTTGTCGCATGTATGGGTCGACATCGTCGTTACGCCCAAGGACCTGAATGTCGTGCGTGTCGGCGAAACCGCCACCGTGAAGGCCGCGGCCGCCGATCTCAGCGCGACCGGCAAGGTGACCTACGTCGGCGCCCTCGTCGGAGAACAGACCCGCTCCGCAACCGCCCGCATCGAGCTGATGAACCCGTCGCTCGCTTGGCGCCCCGGCCTGTTCGTCAACGTGTCGCTTGTGCAAAGTGCCAAGCGCGCCGCTGTCACCGTGCAAAGCGAGGCGCTGCAGACGGTTGAGGATAAACCGGTCGTATTCGTCCAGGCGCCCGAAGGCTTCAAGGCGCAGCCGGTGGTCGTTGGTGCGACCGACAAGGATCACGTCGAAATCCTGCAAGGCCTGTCCGCGGGAACCGCCTACGCCACGACTGGAAGCTTCGTTCTGAAGGCGGAGCAGGGTAAAGGCAGCGCCGAGCACGAGGATTGAGGAACACAACCATGTTTGAACGAATCATACGCTCCGCCATCGAGCATCGATGGATCGTTATGTTGGCCGTGTTTGCAATGGCTGCCATCGGCATCTACAACTACCAGCGGCTGCCAATCGATGCAGTCCCTGACATTACCAACGTCCAGGTCCAGATCAATACGTCCGCCCAGGGCTACTCGCCGCTCGAGGTCGAGCAGCGCGTCACCTATCCGATCGAAACCGTCATGGCCGGGCTGCCTGGCCTTGAACAGACCCGTTCACTGTCGCGTTATGGTCTTTCGCAGGTGACCGTCATCTTCAAGGACGGCACCGATGTCTTTTTCGCGCGCCAGCTGGTTAACCAGCGCATCCAGGAAGCGAAAGAGGGTTTGCCTGAAGGCGTCACCCCGAACATGGGCCGATTTCGACCGGTCTGGGCGAGATTTACCTGTGGACGGTCGAAAGCGCGCCGGGGGCGAAGAAGCCGGACGGCACGCCCTACACCCCGACCGACTTGCGCGAGGTCCAGGACTGGATCATCAAGCCGCAGTTGCGCCAGGTTCCCGGCGTCACCGAAATCAATTCGATTGGCGGTTTCTCGAAGGAGTATCACGTCACGCCAGACCCGGCCAAGCTCAGTTCCTATGGCTTGACCATGAACACGGTGGTCGAAGCGATCGAGCGGAACAACGGCAACGTTGGCGCTGGCTATGTCGAGCGCCGCGGTGAGCAATTCCTGGTCCGCGCGCCCGGCCAGGTCCGCACCCTGGATGACATCCGTAACACCATCGTCAGCAATGTGCGGGGCGTGCCGATCCGTGTGCGCGACGTCGCTACCGTCGGCCTGGGGCGCGAGCTGCGCACAGGCGCGGCGACGGCCAACGGCAAGGAAGTGGTGCTGGGCACCGTCTTCATGCTGATTGGCGAGAACAGCCGCGTGGTCGCGCAGGCCGCGGCCGACAAGATGGCGGAGATTAACAAGACGCTGCCGCCTGGCGTCAAGGCGGTGCCAGTCTACGACCGTACGGTCCTGGTCGACAAAGCTATCGCCACTGTGAAGAAGAACCTGATGGAAGGCGCGATTCTCGTCATCGTGATTTTGTTCCTGTTCCTCGGGAACATCCGCGCGGCGATCATCACAGCGCTGGTCATTCCACTGTCGATGCTGTTCACATTCTCGGGCATGGTGACCTACAAGATCAGTGCCAACCTGATGAGTCTCGGAGCGCTCGACTTCGGCATCATCATCGACGGCGCGGTCGTCATCGTCGAGAACTGCGTGCGGCGCCTGGCGCACGCGCAGGAGCACCACAAGCGCGAGCTGACCTTGAACGAACGCTTCCATGAGGTGTTCGCGGCAGCCCGCGAGGCGCGCCGTCCGCTGCTGTTCGGCCAGCTGATCATTATGGTGGTCTACCTGCCGATCTTTGCGTTGGCCGGCGTCGAAGGAAAAATGTTCCATCCGATGGCTTTCGCCGTGGTGCTGGCACTGGCTGGCGCGATGATCCTGTCGATGACCTTCGTGCCGGCCGCGGTTGCACTGTTCATTGGCAAGCGCGTCGCGGAGAAGGAAAATCTCCTGATGAGCAAGGCCAAGGACTGGTATGCGCCGGTGCTGGACAAGGTGCTGCGTAATGGTTCAGTCGTGCTGGCATCCAGCGTCGTGCTGGTAGTCCTGTCCGGCCTGCTCGCCGCGCGCCTCGGAAGCGAGTTCATCCCCAATCTGAACGAGGGCGACCTGGCGATCCAGGCCTTGCGTATTCCGGCGACCAGTCTGTCCGAATCTCTGGCCATGCAGGAGAAGCTCGAGACTGGCCTGAAGGCGAAATTCCCGGAGATCGACCGCGTATTCGCGCGTACGGGCACAGCCGAGATCGCCTCCGACCCGATGCCGCAGAACGTTTCGGACGGCTACATCATGCTCAAGCCCGAATCGCAATGGCCGGCGCCGAAGAAGCCCATGCCGCGCTTGTCGAAGCGATCCAGAAGGAGTCCGAGAAATACGTGGGCAATGCCTTCGAGTTCTCGCAGCCCATCCAGTTGCGTTTCAACGAGCTGATCTCGGGCGTGCGAAGCGACGTTGCGGTCAAGGTCTTCGGCGATGACATGGACGTGCTGGCGAAGACTGGACAGCAGATTGCCGAAGTACTGCAAAAGATCCCTGGCGCGGCCGAGGTCAAGGTCGAGCAGACCGGCGGTTTGCCGATGCTCTCGGTGAATATCGATCGGGAAAAGACGGCTCGCTACGGCCTGAACATCGCCGATGTGCAAGCGGCCCTCGCTACCGCGACGGGCGGACGCCAGGCCGGCACTATGTTCGAGGGCGACCGCCGTTTCGACATCCTGGTGCGCTTGCCCGAAGAGCTGCGTAGCGACATCGATGCGTTGCGCCGCCTGCCGATCGCGCTGCCGGCAGGCGAGAGCGGCACAGCCTCCTACGTACCGCTCGGCGAGGTCGCTGCGAACTGGCGTTCGCACCAGGTCCCAACCAGGTCAGCCGCGAGAACGGCAAGCGCCGCATCGTCGTCAGCGCCAACGTGCGTGGCCGGGATGTCGGCAGCTTCGTCCCTGAAGCGCAGGCCGCGATCGCCAAGTCGGTCAAGATCCCGGCAGGCTACTGGACCAGCCTGGGGTGGTACTTTCGAGCAGCTGCAGTCGGCGACTCAACGCCTGAAAGTGGTTGTGCCGCTGGCCCTATTCCTGGTGCTGACGCTGCTGTTCGTCATGTTCGGCAACCTGAAGGATGGATTGCTGGTATTCACCGGCATTCCGTTCGCACTGACCGGCGGCATCGTCGCCCTAACGCTGCGCGGCATTCCCTTGTCGATCACGGCGGCGGTCGGCTTCATCGCCCTGTCCGGTGTCGCAGTCCTGAACGGCCTGGTGATGATTTCCTTCATCCGTTCTCTGCGCGAGGAGGGTATGCCGCTCGACGAAGCGATCGTCCAGGGCGCGCTGACCCGCCTGAGGCCGGTTCTGATGACGGCCCTCGTCGCCTCGCTCGGCTTCGTGCCAATGGCACTGGCCACCGGCACCGGGGCAGAAGTGCAGCGGCCGCTCGCGACCGTCGTCATCGGCGGGATCCTTTCCTCGACCGCGCTGACGCTGCTGGTGCTGCCCCTGCTGTACCGGCTCATGCACCGGAAAGATGAAGAAGAAGTCGAGGTGCAAGCCGGAAAGGGCACAGTGGCAGCGCATTAGTGCATGCAACGCTCGAGCAGAGTTGGCTGGCGTTCAGCCGACCGGCTCTGCCGGGCACGCTAGCGCGCGGGGAAGGAATAGAGAGCGGCTGGCATGACGGCACCTGGTGAGGTTTAGGAGTTCGAGCACGATGACTAGTCCATGTAGCGAGACGAATCAGGCTAGAGCAGTCGAGGAGTGTCCGAGAGCTGCGATTAACGGACACGACGAGACGGACATGACCGAGATGCTCAATGAGCTGCGCATTCTGCTTCCCGGTGCGCAGCTGTTGAACGGCTTTCTCATTGCGCTGCCTTTCACTTCGGGCTTTCGCCAGATCGTCCAGCTGGAGAAATGGATATTCATGGCGACCTTCCTGTGCTCGCTGTCGAGTCTGATCCTGTTTACCGCTCCAGCGGTACAGCATCGCTTGCTGCGCCCGCTTGAGGATCGCATGCATTTCAAGGACGTCGCAAGCAAACAGATGCTGGCGGGGGCGTTTTTTCTCTCTGTCCCTGGTTCTATGTGCGAGTTTGGTGATTGCGGAAGTCATTGGTCACCCGGCCGGTCTGGGTGTGGGCGCGGTCTTTGCCTCAATGATCCTGGCCCTGTGGTGGCTGTATCCGTGGTTCTCGAAAAGGCGGAAATCGATTCCAGCAGCTTCGTCGTCGAAACAGCAAGCGCTGTTTGACGATACCTGAAAGGAGGAGAGATGGACGGCATCAAAAATGGTGCGTGCGCCACTTCGGTGAGCGCCGCATCGGATAAGGACGACTTTTGGAAAAGGGCGCTTCAGGTGTCGGAGCGGCGATTGAACGTTCTCGCATCGAATATCGCCAATGCCGATACCCCGAACTATAAAGCGCGTGACATCGACTTTCGAGCGGCAATGCAACAAGCGCTGCTCGAAGCCGCACCAGCAACCGATGCCGCCGACAAGACACGCTGTCGTGCCGGCGTCAGCAATAGTCAAGGCGAGCTCGAAATATTTTCTAGCTATCGCATCCCTGTACAAAGTTCGGTGGACGGAAACACGGTCGACATGGACACGGAGCGAGGTGCTTTTGCCGAACAGGCTGTCAAGCATCAGTTCTTGCTGCAGAAGGTGGCTGACGAATATAGGGAAATGGATTCAATGCTCAAGAATTTAATAGGCTGAGAACTGTGAGAACTAAGTTGATTATTCCAGGGATGATTGTCCTGCATGGTCTGGCTGCTTGCGTTACGTATCGGCCCGACGATTTGGGAACGCAGACCGGCTATGTGCAAAAAATATACCCATCAACTGAAACTCCCACCGACCACCCTGAATGCTTGGTGTCGCTCACAGATGACCAACGCTCCTCAGGGCGGTATGTCGAAGTTCAGTTCAAGCACCTTCGCAGTAAAAGGTACGTCAACATTTTTGTTGGCAATGAAATTGAGCTGAAGTTGAGCGACCAGGTCCTTGTGGGTTCTCCGTACTGCATTGGCAATCATAAACCTCGAATTATCGCGAAGCAGAACTGAATAGCTCGTTAGTGCGATCCAGCACCGACCAGGTGAGATCGCATTTTCATACTGGCCGTTTCGAGAGAAAGGTAAGCAAATGGAAGAGTTGAACCGAGTACGGCTGGAATTGCCGTTGGTGCTGCCCGAAGTCGACGATCCAAGGGATCCGTGTATCGGCCGGCTTATTGGCCTGTTAGAGGGGCGGCCTGGCGTCGAGCGGGTTCATATGAAGACACCCGAGGGAGCGCCCCCCATGCTCTGCCTGCACTATGATCCCGCAGTGATTACGGTTGGAAGGCTGCGCGAACTGGTGAGCGCCGTCGGTGCCCAACTCACGGAGAAGTTCGCACACTACCTGGGCTGTACGCAGGCACCGCTGCATGCCCGCGAAGCGCGATTGTTCGCTGAGCGCTTGCGCCATGTTCCTGGCGTGATGGAAGCAGAGGTTTCGCCATCGGGCAGGATCCGGGTGGAGTACGAACGCTCAAGCGTGACGCAAACGCAGCTGGAAAACCTGGTGCGCGGCGTCGGGACAGAGGCAGCACATGTGGAGAGGGCGGCCGCTAAAGCCAGGCCGGATGAAGGACACACCGCGGATCACGATCATGCCAAGCATGGCGAACACGAACACAAGCATGGGAAGGAAGACGCGCATGCGGGTCATGAACACGGGCATGGTGGCATCTTCGGGGAACATACCGAACTGATTTTCGCCGTAGCGGCCGGTGCGTGCGTGCTCGCCGGGTGGCTTGTCGAGCGCAGCGGCGCCACGCCTGGTTGGCTACCGCTAACGCTGTACATCGGCGCCTACCTGTGCGGGGGCTTCTTTACCGCGAAGGAAGCCATCGAGAACATCCTCGCACACCGCTTCGAGATCGACACGCTTATGCTGGTGGCAGCGGTCGGTGCGGCGGCGCTGGGCAAATGGGCGGAAGGCGGTCTCCTGCTGTTCCTGTTCAGTCTGGGCCACTCGCTGGAACATTTCGCAATGGGACGCGCGCGACGCGCGATCGAAGCCCTCGCCAAGCTTGCTCCCGAAACTGCACTGCTGAAGAAAGGCGACACAACGGAAGAGGTCCCGGTCGAGAGACTGCAGCCAGGCGACGTCGTACTGGTGAAGCCGAATGAGCGCCTTCCGGCCGACGGCGTCGTGGTCAAGGGGAGCTCGAGTGTGAACCAGGCGCCGGTCACCGGAGAGAGCGTCCCGGTCGATAAGTCACCTGTCGAAGACGGGAAGGCTGCGATTGCGACGTTCGATCGCGTGAAAGCCAATAACCGGGTCTTCGCGGGCACCATTAATGGAGCCGGCGCTATGGACGTCATGGTGGCGCGCCTGGCATCACAGTCGACGATGGCACGTGTCGTGCAGATGGTGGCGGAAGCTGAAGCCCAGCGTTCGCCTACACAGCAATTCACCGACAAGTTCGAACGCATTTTCGTTCCCGTGATCCTGGGACTGGTCGCCCTGTTGATGCTGGCCTTCCTTGTCATCGACGAGAGCTTCTCGGACAGCTTCTACCGCGCCATGGCGGTATTGGTGGCGGCCAGTCCATGCGCCCTGGCGATTTCGGTGCCGAGCGCCGTGCTGTCAGGCGTGGCGCGCGCCGGCCGCAGCGGGGTGCTGGTGAAAGGCGGCGGTCCGCTGGAGAATCTTGGAAGTCTCAATTCGATCGCTTTCGACAAGACGGGAACCCTGACCGAAGGCCGACCGAAATTGACCGATGTGCTGCCGGCTTCCGGCGTCAGCGAGTCAGAATTGCTGGCAGTGGTGGTCGCGGTCGAATCGCACAGCGACCATCCGCTCGCATCGGCGCTGGTCGAGGGTGGCCGCGAGCGCCTGCCTGCGAATGCTGCTTTAGTGCGTGCAGACGATGTACGTGGCTTGACCGGCCGTGGCGTGCAGGCTACGGTCGATGGTGAAACGACCTTTATCGCCAAACCCGCCCTGTTCGATGAGCTGGACGGCATGCGGCTGCCAACTGAACTGTTCAAGGCAAACGACAAGCTGGTGCAATCGGGGCGGACCACGATGGTCGTACGCAAAGGAGCGCGCTTCCTGGGTGTGATCGGTGTAATGGACACGCCCCGCCCAGCGGCGCCGTCTGTCATGAAGGAGTTACGTGAACTCGGCATCGAGCGTCTGGTCATGCTGTCGGGCGATAATCAACAGGTTGCCGACGCTGTTGCCCGCACTGTCGGCCTGACCGAAGCCAAGGGCGACCTGATGCCCGAGCAAAAGGTCGAAACAGTGAAAGATTTGCGTGAACGCCACGGCAAAGTCGCCATGGTGGGCGACGGCGTCAACGACGCGCCGGCCATGGCGAATGCCACAGTCGGCATCGCCATGGGGGCAGCCGGGTCGGACGTCGCGCTTGAAGCGGCGGATGTCGCGTTGATGAGCGATGACCTCAGCCAGCTTCCGTTCGCGGTTGGGCTGTCGCGCCGTACGCGCCGGGTCATCAAGCAGAACCTCTGGGTCAGCCTGGGCGTCGTCGCGGTACTTATTCCGGCAACCATTTTTGGTCTGAACATCGGGACCGCGGTCCTGTTCCACGAAGGCTCGACCCTGCTTGTCGTCATCAATGCGCTCCGCCTGCTCGCCTATCCGGGGACGGCTTCAGCCCCTGTTCAGGGTCCGGCGCCGGCCACGAATAAACAAGGTGGGGACGCGGCGAAGGTGTCGTCATGAGTGCCGTTCTGTCGAAAGTGCTGGGCTATGCCGCCTTGCCCGCAATCGCCGTGCTGGCAGGGGCTTTGATCGCGCTTGTCCGTCAACCCGGGGCTGGACTGCGCAGCGCGGTCCAACATTTCGCCGCCGGTACGGTGTTCAGTGTACTCGCCGTCGAGTTACTGCCTGACCTCGTGCACCGGCGAATGCCCTGGCCGACATTCCTGGGCTTCTCGTTTGGCGTCGCCTTCATGCTCGTCCTGAAATGGTTTGGAGATCGACGCGAGAATGCGGCAGGGGGCCGCGATACGAGTGGATTGATCACCGCAATGGGAGTCGACGTCGTCCTCGATGGCGCACTCATCGGCTTATCGTTCGCCGCAGGGGAAAAACAGGGGCTCCTGCTGACGGTCGGTCTGGTGCTTGAATTGTTCTTCCTCGGTGTTTCATGTGCAACCTCGTTACGCAGCGTCGGACAGACTGCGCTCAGAATCGGCGGTACCGCGGCCGTGCTCGGTATCGCATTACTTGCCGGCGCCGGGGCGGGGGCAGGGATATTGAATGCCGTGACGCCTGTCTTTATCGACGCACTACTTGCATTTGGTGTCGCGGCGCTGCTTTACCTGGTGACCGAAGAGTTACTGGTAGAGGCGCATGAGGAAGTCGAAACGCCGATCCAGACAGCCATGTTCTTTGCAGGTTTTATCCTGCTGTTCATGATTGACATGCTTGTATAACGCACAAGTTCATATGCCTAGTTAGAGATTTTAAAGATCGCTATGCGTAAAGAACCCGATATGCCGACTGAAGGTTTGCTGATTACCTTCTTCGGCTCTGTCATCAGCATTTTTTTGCTGTTGGGTATTTTCAAGCTGGTCGAAATCTGGAGGCGACGAAAGAGTCCCAATGTGGATCGATTAAAGCGGCCCAATAGGCGAAAAGAGAAAAAGTCGAATAATCGGCGACAAAAAGTTAAGCGCTAGTTTACGTAAGGAATTAAAGCAGCATCTGTATAAGTTTTACTCAGCCTCCTTCAGACAAAAAAATTTATGACGAAAATCCTCATCCTCGGCGTCAACGGTTTCATCGGCCATCACCTGTCCAAGCGCATCCTCGAGACCGACCGACTGGGAAGTCTATGGCATGGACATGAGTACGGACCGCATCGGCGATCTGTTGGGCCATCCGCGCATGCACTTCTTCGAAGGCGACATCACCGTCAACAAGGAATGGGTCGAGTACCACGTCAAGAAATGCGACGTGGTCCTGCCGCTGGTGGCCATCGCGACCCCGTCGACCTATGTCCAGCAGCCGCTGAAAGTGTTCGAACTGGACTTCGAGGCGAACCTGCCGATCGTGCGCTCGGCCGCCAAGTACAAGAAACACCTCGATCTTCCCATCGACTTCGGAAGTCTACGGCATGAGCCACGACGCCGAATTCGATCCGGAGAACTCGGAACTGGTCTACGGCCCGATCAACAAGCCGCGCTGGATCTACGCCTGCGCCAAGCAGTTGATGGACCGCGTGATCTGGGGCTACGGCATGGAAGGCCTGAACTTCACGCTGTTCCGTCCGTTCAACTGGATCGGCGCCGGCCTGGATTCGATCCACACGCCGAAGGAAGGTTCGTCGCGCGTGCTGACCCAGTTCTTCGGCCACATCGTGCGCGGCGAGACCATCCAGCTGGTCGACGGCGGCCACGCAGAAGCGCGCCTTCACCTATGTCGACGACGGCATCGACGCGCTCATGAAGATCATCGAGAACAAGGGCGGCAAGGCCACCGGTCAAGATCTTACAACGTCGGCAACCCGGCCAACAATTATTCGATCCGCGAATTGGCCCACATGATGCTGGAACTGGCCACCGAGTATCCGGAGTATGGGACCGGCGCCGCGAAGGTGGAGATCGTCGAAACGACATCGGGGGCCTATTACGGCGCCGGCTACCAGGACGTGCAGAACCGCGTGCCGAAGATCGAGAACACCAAACAGGACCTGGACTGGGCCCCGACGACCTCCATGCCCGACGCCCTGCGCCACATCTTCGACGCCTACCGCGGCCAGGTTGCCTCGGCCCGGGCTCTGATGGAGTGAGGGCGTCTACCGCGCGAAGCAGTTTGGTCGCCGGCGCTATCATCAACAGTCAAGCCACCGAGCGCTTCGCACGCGCACTCACATGATGATCAAGATTACTGAAAAAATTAATGTCGGAAATGAATCTCCACTGGTCATTTTCGGCGGCATCAATGTGCTGGAATCCCTTGATTTGGCGCTTCGTACTTGCGACGAGTTCGTTCGCGTCACACAAAAGCTTGCGATTCCATACGTCTTCAAGGCCAGCTTCGACAAGGCGAACCGCTCATCGATCCATTCGTTCCGCGGCCCCGGTCTCGAAGAAGGCATGCGCATGCTCGAGAGGGTGAAAACGACATTTGGCGTGCCCGTTCTAACCGATGTACACGAGCCATGGCAGGCAGACATTGTCGCGGAGACAGTAGACGTACTGCAATTACCTGCATTTTTGGCCAGGCAGACCGATATGGTCGTGGCGATGGCCAAGACAGGACGCGTCATCAATATCAAAAAGCCGCAGTTTTTGAGTCCAACACAGGTTTCCTTCGTTGTTGAGAAATTCAAGGAAGCGGGGAACGACCAGCTGATCTTGTGTGATCGCGGCACATGTTTCGGTTACGACAATCTGGTCGTGGACATGCTCGGTTTCGGTGTGATGAAAAAAGCTTGCCCAGGTGTGCCTGTGATCTTTGACGTTACCCATTCCCTGCAACAGCGAGATCCGAT
The DNA here is from genome assembly GCF_977014125.1 of Massilia phosphatilytica. Taxonomy (NCBI): domain Bacteria; kingdom Pseudomonadati; phylum Pseudomonadota; class Betaproteobacteria; order Burkholderiales; family Oxalobacteraceae; genus Massilia; species Massilia phosphatilytica. The sequence continues at coordinate 1,489 of NZ_CDRNIL010000136.1, read as the reverse complement.
GAGCGCAACGTCGGGCGGGCGGCGGGATCAGATCCTTGAGCTTGGCTCGCGCGGGCGTCGCAGTTGGCTTGGGTGGGATTTTCCTCGAGGTTCATTCAGATCCCGATACCGCGAAATGCGACGGACCGAGCGCGCTGCCAGTCAGCGTTCTCGAATCGTTTCTTTCTCAGTTAAAGGTATTGGATGATCTTGTGAAATCTCTGGCTCCCATTCAGATAAAGTAGCCCGCCGGTTCCGGCATCGTCCGCAATCAAACCCATCGCTCACCATTGGTAAAAGTAATGATCGAATACGTTAAAAATAGCCTGGCCGACGCGCAGTCGGCACTTAATCGTTTCCTGGGTGACGAAACTAATCTGCGGAGCGTCGTGGATGCGGCAGGCTTGCTGGTATCGTCTTTTCGAAAATCTGGCAAAGCTTTTTCTTGTGGCAATGGCGGATCGATGTGCGATGCAATGCATTTTGCCGAGGAGTTCACGGGAAGATTCCGCAATAATCGTCCTGGTATAGCAGCCATTGCCATCAGCGACCCAACACACATTACGTGTGTCGCAAACGACTATGGCTATGATCAGGTATTCTCGAGGTACATCGAAGCGCACGGTCGCCAAGGCGATGTTCTACTCGCCATTAGTACGAGTGGGAAGAGCGAGTCAATTCTCGTTGCTGCCGGGGCAGCACGCCAACTTGGTATGCAGGTGATCGGCTTGACTGGAACACCTGGGCGAGCTTTTTCATCACACCGAAACCGAGCATGTCCACGACCAGATTGTCGTAACCGAAACATGTGCCGCGATCACACAAGATCAGCTGGTCGTTCCCCGCTTCCTTGAATTTCTCAACAACGAAGGAAACCTGTGTTGGACTCAAAAACTGCGGCTTTTTGATATTGATGACGCGTCCTGTCTTGGCCGTCCACCGATATCGGTCTGCCTGGCCAAAAATGCAGGTAATTGCAGTACGTCTACTGCTCCGCGACAATGTCTGCCTGCCATGGCTCGTGTACATCGGTTAAACGGGCACGCCAAATGTCGTTTCACCCTCTCGAGCATGCGCATGCCTTCTTCGAGACCGGGGCCGCGGAACGAATGGATCGATGAGCGGTTCGCCTTGTCGAAGCTGGCCTTGAAGACGTATGGAATCGCAAGCTTTTGTGTGACGCGAACGAACTCGTCGCAAGTACGAAGCGCCAGATCAAGGGATTCCAGCACATTGATGCCGCCGAAAATGACCAGTGGAGATTCATTTCCGACATTAATTTTTTCAGTAATCTTGATCATCATGTGAGTGCGCGTGCGAAGCGCTCGGTGGCTTGACTGTTGATGATAGCGCCGGCGACCAAACTGCTTCGCGCGGTAGACGCCCTGCACTCCATCAGAGCCCGGGCCGAGGCAACCTGGCCGCGGTAGGCGTCGAAGATGTGGCGCAGGGCGTCGCGGCAAGGTGCTGGATCATCCAACTAACTCCTCCGTTTTAACCTTAGCAAACA
>NZ_CDRNIL010000135.1:0-6848 GCF_977014125.1 Massilia phosphatilytica | reverse complement strand
CTACTCGTTCAGTTACGTATTGCTAAGGTTGAACAGCGAAGATGCGTTGGATGATCCAGCACCTGGTCGGCCAGCGGCACCGGCGCCGCGCTGCGCGCAGCCAGCAGGCCGTCCGCGCCGCTGGCCAGGCCCAGCACGAAGCGCTCGGCGATATTGCGCAGCTCGCGCACGTTGCCGGGCCAGTCGTGCGCCATCAGCGATTGCATCAGCGGCCCCGGCACCGTGGGCACGCCGCGCTTGTAGCGCGCCGCCGCGCCCAGCATGAAATGCTCGAACAGCAGGGGAATGTCCTCGCGCCGCTCGCGCAGCGGCGGCAGGTTCAGCACGATCAGGTTCAGGCGGTAGTACAGGTCGCTGCGGAATTTCTGCTGGTCGGACCACTCCTTCAGGTCGACCTTGGCGGCGGCGATCACGCGCACGTCGACCGGCACGGGCGTGTTCGAGCCGAGCCGCTCGACATAGCGTTCCTGCAGCACGCGCAGCATCTTGACCTGCAGCGACAGCGGCAGGCTTTCGACCTCGTCGAGGAACAGCGAGCCTTTGTGGGCGTGCTCGATCTTGCCGACCTGCCGCTTGGCCGCGCCGGTGAACGCGCCCATCTCGTGGCCGAACACTTCGCTTTCGAAGATGTTTTCCGGGATCGCGCCGCAATTGAGCGCGACGAAATGGTGGGCACGGCGGCTGCTGAACTGGTGCAGGCAGCGCGCCACCATCTCCTTGCCGGTGCCGGTCTCGCCGTAGATCAGCACGTCGGCCGACTCGTCGGCCAGGTCGAGGATCAGGCGGCGCAGGTCGCGCATCGCGGCGGATTCCCCCAGCAGCATCGCGTCGATGCCCGCGCCGTTCGCGATGCGGTCGCGCAGCGCGGCGACCTCCAGTATCAGGCGCCGCGTTTCCAGCGCGCGCTGCACGGCCTCGACCAGTTGTTCCGACGAATACGGCTTGGGAATGAAATCGTAGGCACCGCCGCGCATCGCGCCCACCGCCATCGAGATGTCGCCGTGGCCGGTCACGAGCACCACCGGCACCTGCGCATCGATGGCCTTGACGGCGTCCATCAGCTCGAGGCCGCTCATGCCGGGCAGGCGCACGTCGCTGACGATCACGCCGGCAAAGCCTGGCCGCATCAGCGCCAGCGCCGGCTCGGCGGCGTCGAATGCCTCGACCTGGAAGCCGGCCAGGTCGAGCGCCTGGACGCTGCCTGCGCGGACGATGGCGTCGTCTTCGACGAGCAGGACTTTCATGGATTCGTACAGTTCGTGCATATTGCTGTCTCCTACTCCGCGCGGGGCAGATCGATGATGAACCGGGCGCCGCCCCCGGGTGGCGACTCGGCGCGCAGGTGGCCGCCGAATTCGCGCACGATCTGCTCGGAGATGGCCAGGCCCAGGCCCAGTCCTTTTCCTTGCGGTTTGGTGGTAAAGAAGGGTTCGAATAAATGCGTGCGTATCGCTTCGGGCACGCCGGGACCGCTGTCGGTCACGGTAATGCGTACCCGCCCGCCGTCGCGCCCGGCGTCGACGACGAGCTCGCGCGGCGTGCTGCCGGCCATCTCCATCGCGTCGAGCGCGTTGCTGAACAGGTTTACGAGCACCTGCTGCAGCCGGTTGCTGTCGCACAGCGCATACAGGTCGCGCGGGTGCGTCGACATGCGGAAACCGACCCGCTCCTGCGCGATCCGGCGCTCGACGAGGAACAGTGCCGCCGTGACGGCCTCCCCCACAGCGACGGCGCTCAGCATCGCGTCGGCCTTGCGCGCGAACTGGCGCAGCTGCCCGGTCAGGAGGCCCATGCGCTCGACCAGTTGCGAGATGGTCGCCAGGTTGGCGCGCGCGTCGTCGAGCCGGCCGCGCTCGATCAGCACGCGGGCATTGTCCGACATCGTGCGCAGCGCCGTGAGCGGCTGGTTCAGTTCGTGCGTGATGCCGGCCGACAGTTGCCCCAGCACCGCCATCTTGCCCGCCTGGACCAGCTCGCTCTGCGCCTTGCGCAGTTGCTGTTCGGCTTGCTGGCGCACCATGTTCTCGTCGCGGGGACTCGCGCGTCATCGTCTGCAGGCTGGCGGTACGCTCCGCCACGAGGCTTTCCAGGCGATCGTAGGCGCGCTGCAAATCCTCGCGGGCGCGCAGCCGCTGGCGGCCGAGGCGGTGGCGCTGGCGCGCGTACAGCACCAGCATGATCGCGAGCGCTTCCGACAGCAGCGTCAGCAGCGCCGCCGCGCGTGCGCCCGCGCGCGCGGGCGCGAGGTCGGACAGGTAGACCAGCTGCCAGTTGCGCGTCGCCAGCGTACGCGACTGGCTCAGCATGGGGCCGCCGGCGGCCGGCGCCGGGCCGGCGACGATGCGCGCGCCATTGTCGAGCGCGCGCACGGTGCGTAGGCCCAGCGGCGTGAGCGGGTACAAGACATATTGGCGCGACTGTTCCAGCTCCTTCCGTACGGCCGGCGTCAGCGGGGCCAGCGTATGGTATTTCCATTCGGGCACCGAGCTCAGGAACACCACGCCATGCGCATCGGCGAGCAGCGCCTTGCCGCCGGCGTCGGCCCAGGTGCCCTCCAGGCTTTCGATATTGACCTTGACGGTCGCCACGCCCAGCATGCGGCCGTCCTGATAAATGCCGCGCGCGAAATAATAGCCGGGCTCGCCCCGCGTGGTGCCGACCCCGTAGAAGCCGCCCGGCGCGCCCCGCAGCGCGTCGCGCACATACGGCCGGAAGGCGACGTTGTCGCCGACGAAGCTGTCGGGCTCGCGCCAGTTGCTGGCGGCTTGCGTGACGCCTTGCAGGTTGACGATGTAGATGGTCGTCGACCTGGCCAGGCGGTTGACACGCTCCAGGTAGACGTCGACTTCGGTCCGCAGCGCGTCGTCGTTGGGCGTTCGCAGGAGCGCGATGACGTCCTTGTTCAGTTCGAACGTGCCGGGCAGGAAATCGTATTTGGACAGCAGGTGTTCCAGGCTGGCCGCATAGCTGTCCAGCCGCTGCGTGCCGGACAGCCGCAGCCGCCCGATCGCGGCGTCCTCGGCATAGCGATAGGCCACCCCGGCCAGCGCCACGCAAGCGAGCAGCAGCACGCCCCACAACGCCAGCCGCCGGCGCGGCCAGCGGCCGGCCTGGCGCGGATTGACGGTGGGTGCGGCTGCGGGCATGGCGGTCCTGGCGTGTTTACGTCATGCGATTAAAACACATGACGCACCCCAAGGTTGATGCCGGTGGTGCCGGACCCGGCGTCGGTGGCATTGCCGACCGTGTACGCGGCCCCGTCGCGGTTGGCGATGTGCCCATATGCCGCGTACAGGTCGGTGTGCCGGGACAGGCTGTACTCGTAACCGATCGCCGCCTGCAGCGCATGCGCTTCACGGCCGAAGTCGTTGCGGTGCGCCGCCACCGAGGCCAGCACCCGGCCCGCGCCGGCCCGCACGGCGACGCCCAGCAAGGCATCCCGGCTGGCGTTGCCCGGCACGTCGCGATTGCGCGCATAGGCCGCGTGCGCCGTCACCGTGCCGAAGCGGTAGCGGCCCGCCAGCATGGTGTTGCGGCTGTGCGCGGTGCCGGTCGGGTCGCCTTGCTGGTGATGCGCCAGCACGAGGGTCAGCGGGCCGGCATCGTAGGCGATGGACGCGCCGATCGTCCGGTTCCTGGCGGCGCCGGCGGCCGCCTCGCCGACGCCGTACAGGATGTCGGCCGACACGCCGTGCCACTTGGGCGACTGGTAGTCGACCGCATTGTCGACCCGGGTGAAGGTCGGGAAAATGTTCTGCGCATTCCCCGCGAGGCCGGTGCAGAACGGATCGACGACGTCGCGCACGACCTTGTAGTACGGCGCGTACTGGCGGCCCAGGCTGACCGAACCGGCCGCGCCGGCGAGGCCGACGAGGGCCTGGCGGCCGAACAGCCGCCCGCCCTGGCCCGCCGTGCCGGTATCCATGTTGAAGCCGTTTTCCAGCACGAAGAAGGCGCTCGTGCCGTCGCCGAGGTCTTCCTTGCCCTTGAAGCCCAGCCGCGAGCCGGACGCCACGCCGCTGCTGACGTTCTCCATCGAACCGGCCGGGCCGCCGCGTTCGCAGCACGATGCCGGCGTCGGCCACGCCGTAGATCTTCACAAAGGACTGCGCCTGCGCGAACGTGGCGCTCAGGCCGAGCGCGCACGCGCCAGCGATGTAGCGATGTTTCAATCGAGTCTCCTTTGATTGTTTATATGTGTCGGATGCGGTCAGCCGGCGCGCACGCCCGCGGCCGGGACGGGCGGCGGCGCGGTCTGCAGGGGCGACTCTTCCAGCGCGCCCTCCCAGTTGGCGACGACGGCCGTGGCGATGGCGTTGCCGACCGCGTTGGTGGCCGAGCGCCCCATGTCGAGGAACTGGTCGATGCCCATCAACAGCAGCAGGCCGGCTTCGGGGATGTGGAACTGGTTGAGGGTGGCGGCGATCACCACCAGCGAGGCGCGCGGCACGCCGGCCATGCCCTTCGACGTCAGCATCAGCAACAGCAGCATGGTGATCTGCGTACCGAGCGACAGGTCGATGCCGTAGGCCTGCGTGATGAACAGCACGGCAAAGGTGCAGTACATCATCGAGCCGTCGAGGTTGAAGGAATACCCCATCGGCAGCACGAAGCTGGAAATCTTGCGCTGCACGCCGAACTGGTCCAGCGCCAGCAGCAGCTTGGGATAGGCCGCTTCCGAACTGGCGGTGGAAAAGGCCAGCAAGAACGGTTCGCGGATCAGCGCCAGCAGGCGCAGCACGCGCTTCCCGATGAACAGGTAGCCGCCCAGGATCAGCAGCAGCCACAGGCAGATAAGGCCGAGGTAGAAGGCGCCCATGAACTTCGCGAACGTGAGCAGGATGCCCAGGCCGCTGGTGGTGATGATCGATGCCATCGCCGCGAATACCGCGAGCGGCGCCAGGTTCATGATGACGCCGGTGATGCGCAACATGACTCGCGCCAGCTGGTCGATCAGCAAGAGCGAGGCCGGCGGCGGCCTCGCCCAGCGCCCCCAGCGCGCCGCCGAAGAACAGGGCGAACACCAGCACCTGCAGGATCTCGTTGTTGGCCATGGCCTCGATCGGCGACCTCGGCACCAGGTGGGCGACGAAGTCCTTGAGCGTGAAGGCGGTGGTCTTCAGGCCGGTGGCGGCATCCACCGGCGGCAGCGGCAGATTGAGGTGGGCCCCCAGTCTGCAGCAGGTTGGACAACAGCATGCCCAGGCTCAGCGAAGTCAGCGAGGCGATCACGAACCAGGCCATGGCCTTCATGCCGATGCGGCCGGCGGCGCGGCCGTCGCCCATGTGGGCAACGCCGACCGTCAAGGTCGAGAATACGAGCAGCGAGATGATCATCTTGATCAGCCGCAGGAACACATCGGTGACGATGGAAATATGGGCCGCGATGTCGGCACTGAGCTGCTTGTCGGCGACGAATTTTTCGTGGCAACCGTAGCCGACCGCAGCGCCCAGTACCATCGCGATCAGGATGGTCAGGGTCAAGGGACGCGTCTTTTTCACTTTGATCTCCAAGATCGCGGCGCTGAATGACGCCGCGTGTTGTCGTGACCCGGCGGGAACCGGGTGTACGGACATCAGCAAGTACCGACGCCAGAGAGATTGCGGAAAAATTTGCCGGCCAAGCGTTTGATTCGAAAGGAGTTTCTTTATGGAAATGCAAGAACAGCACGATCCGCCGTCCAGGAATCAAATACCGTGCGGACTTGCGCCGTATGGAAAATTGGAAGGGCGCCGGCCGCCGGGATTCAGCGGAAATGCAGGCCCGGAATGCGCGTTAAAATGCCGCGATGATTCAACCGCGCGAGACTGGGCATGGAAACAAAGTGGCTGGAAACACTTCATTTCACTGCGCTCGAGACCAAGAACTTCAGCCGCTCGGCCCAGCTGCGGCACGTGACGCAGCCGGCGTTCGCGCGCCGCATCCGCTCGCTGGAAAACTGGCTCGGCACGGACCTGGTCGACCGGACCACGTTTCCGCACCCGCGTCACCCCGGCCGGCACGCGCGTTCAACGAACAGGCGCTGGAGATGCTGGGCCAGATCAACGGCGTGCGCGACCTGCTGCGCCACAACCGCGCGGCCGCGCGGAAAGACGATCGACCTGGCCGTGCCGCACACCCTGTCGCTCACGTTCGTCCCGAAGTGGCTGACCGCGCTGGAACGCGACTTCGACATTCGATCACCAGCCGTCTCATCGCCCTCAACGTGCATGACGCCGTGCTGCAACTGGTGGAAGGCGGCTGCGACCTGCTGCTGTGCTACCACCATCCGCGCCAGCCGGTGCAGCTCGACCCCGGCCGCTACGACATGTTGCTGATGGGCGCGAAGCGCTGTGCGCGTATGCCTGCTCCGGCCCGGATGCGCACCGGAATACCGCCTGCCCGGCCGCAAGGGCGCGCCGCTGCCGTTCCTGTCGTACACGGCGAACGCCTATCTCGGGCGGATGGTGGACCTGATCCTCGCCGATGCGGCATCCGAGCCTTGCTTTGAAAAGCGCTACGAGACCGACATGGCGGAAGGCTTGAAGATGATGGCGCTCGACGGCCACGGCGTCGCCTTCCTGCCCGAATCGGCGGTCGTGCGCGAAGTCGAACAAAGGCAGCTGGCGCGTGCCAGCGACGCCGGCGCGTGGGAGATCGAGATGGAGATCCGGCTGTATCGCGAACGTCCGTCCGCCGCGCGCCCCGGCAAGCCGATCGTCGCGGCGTTGTGGGACTTCCTGGCCGCGCACCGGCCCGCGTCGTGATGCCGTGACGTCGTGATGCATTTTGCGCATGGAGGTGCTGGATCATCCAGCTCACTCCTCCGTTTTAACCTTAGCAATACGTAACTGAACGAGCAGCACAA
>NZ_CDRNIL010000134.1:0-2271 GCF_977014125.1 Massilia phosphatilytica | reverse complement strand
TGTTGTGCCCTGGTTTACTTCGTTCAGTTACGTATTGCTAAGGTTGAAAACGGAGGAGGTTTTAGTTGGATAATCCAGCACCTGTCTTCTCGCCGTCGAGGACATACGCATCGCCGTCGGCCCGCGCGGCGCAGCGCATGGCGGCGACGTCCGAACCGGCATCCGGCTCCGACAAGGCAAACGCCGCGATTGCCGCGCCGCGCGCCACGCGCGGCAGGTAGCGCTCACGCTGCGCGTCGGTGCCGAACAGGCTGATGGCGCCGGCGCCGAGGCCCTGCATCGCGAACGCGAAATCCGCGAGGCCGTTGTGGCGCGCCAGCGTCTCGCGGATCAGGCAGATGGCCCGGGTGTCGATCGGCGACCCCGCGCCCGCGATCGCATGCCGCAGCCAGCCCCCTTCACCCAGCATGCGCACGAGGCGCCGGCAATCGGCGTCGACGTCCGTGCCGTGCAGGTCGCGCACGGCCTGGCCCGCCCACTCGTCGAGCGCCGCCTCCAGATCGACGTGCCGTCCTTCGAAGAACGGCCACTCGAGATAACCCTTGTCCGCCATGTCAGTCTCCTTCGAAACCCGGCGCCGACTTTGCCACGAAGGCGTGGTAGGCGCGGTGGAAATCGTTGGTCGCCATGCAGATCGCCTGGGCCTGGGCCTCGGCCTCGAGGGCCTCGTGGATTCCCAGGTTCCACTCCTGCTGCAACATCTTCTTCGTCATGCCGTGGGCGAACGTGGGGCCCGCGGCCAGGCCGCGCGCCAGTTGCAGCGCCTCGCCCATCACGTCATCCGGCGCGCACAGGCGGTTGAAGAAGCCCCAGCGCTCGCCCTCCTCGGCCGACATCGAACGGCCCGTGTACAGGAGTTCCGCCGCCCGTCCCTGGCCGATCAGGCGCGGCAGGATCGCACACGCCCCCATGTCGCAGCCGGCCAGGCCGACCTTCGCGAACAGGAACGCGGTGCGGGCGCGCGTGCTGCCGAGGCGCAGGTCGGACGCCATCGCCAGGATCGCGCCGGCGCCCGCACACACGCCGTCCACGGCCGCCACGATCGGCTGCGGGCACGCCAGCATCGCCTTCACGGTGTCGCCGGTCATGCGCGTGAAGGCCAGCAGGCCGGGCATGTCCAGGCGCGTGAGCGGCCCGATGATCTCGTGGACGTCGCCGCCGGAGCAGAAATTGCCGCCCGCCCCCGCGATGACGACGGCCTTCACGTCGTCCGCGTACGCGAGCGCGCGGAACAGGTCGCGCAGCTCCGCGTAGGCGTCGAACGTCAGCGGGTTCTTGCGCTCCGGGCGGTTCAGCGTGATGGTGGCCACGCCGTCCGCCGCTTCGAACAGGAAATGCTCGGCGCGGTAGTCGGCCAGCGTCGTGCGGTTGCGCGGCAGCGCATGCGGGTCGCCCTGCAGGTAACGCATGGTGTGCTCCTGGTCCTAGTTGTCGTTGTCGTTCAGATGCCGCTTCATTGCGTCCAGCAGCGCGATCATCGTCGTCTTGTCGGCGGCGGGGATGTCGCGGAACAGGTCCGCCACCCAGCCTTCGTGCACGGCCGCCATCGCGGCGAACGTCGTGCGGCCCAGCGGCGTGAGCTTGAGCATGTACGCGCGCCCGTCCTGCGGATCGGTCACCCGCACGACCAGCCGTTCGCGCTCCAGCTGGTCCGCGATGCCCGTGACGTTGCCGCCCGTGACCATCATCCGCTTCGACAGTGCGCCCATCCGCAAGCCGTCCGGATGGCGCTCCAGCTGGGCCATCAGGTCGAAGCGCGGCAGCGTGATGCCGAACGTGGCGCGCAGGCGGCCGCGGATCGTGGCCTCGACGCGCGTCGTGCAGGCCAGCATGCGCAGCCACAGTTTGAGAGCCTGGTGATGCTCGCCGGTCAGGCGCGCCGTCAGGTCGGGCGGGGCATCGTGCACGGGCTTCACATGACCTCCCCGCCGGCCACCGCGATGGCCTGCCCGTTCAGCGCGGCCGCGCCGGGCATGCACAGCCAGGCGACGGCGTGCGCGACTTCGTCCGGGTGCACGAGCCGGCCCTGCGGATTCGCGGCCGCCAGTCCGGCGCGCGCCTGTTCCTCGGAGCGCCCGGTCTTGCGCGCGATGTTGGCCACGGCGTCCGCCACCATGTCGGTCTCCGTATAGCCCGGACAGACGGCATTCACGGTGACGCCGCGGCTCGCCACCTCCAGCGCCAGCGCGCGCGTGAGGCCGACGAGGCCGTGCTTGGCCGCGCAATAGGCCGCCACGTAAGGTGCTGGATCATCCAACTAACTCCTCCGTT
>NZ_CDRNIL010000133.1:0-10294 GCF_977014125.1 Massilia phosphatilytica | reverse complement strand
ATGTCCTGTGTCTTCGTTCAGTTACGTATTGCTAAGGTTAAAACGGAGGAGTTAGTTGGATGATCCAGCGCCTCGTCCGGCAGGCCAATTCGGCCGGCCGCTACTGGCACCAGCGCGACAACCACGACGCCCCGCTCGACCCGAACTTCTTCGGCTTCGGCAAGATGATGACGGACGACGCCGGCCAGCTACCGCTTCGTCGCCGTCAGAGCCGGGCCCCTATCCCGTGGAAGAACCACGACAAGGCCTGGCGCCCGGCGCACATCCACTTCTCGCTGTTCGGGAACGTGTACGCGCAGCGCCTCGTCACCCAGATGTACTTCCCGAACGATCCGCTGTTCCCGTACGACCCGATCTTCAACAGCGTGCCGGACGAAGCGGCACGCCGGCGCCTGGTCTCGCGCTTCTCGCTGGAACACACGGTGGGCGAAGAGATGCTGGGCTATGAATTCGACATCGTCCTGCGCGGCCGCGGCGCCACGCCGTTCGGCCTGTAACCGGAGACCACGACCATGAACCACGACGACCACAAGATCACGACCTCGCAGACCATCGGCCCGTTCTCGCACGAGGGCTGGCAATGGGCGGTGGACTTCTGCGCCGACACGCAACTGGAAACGAGCGCCCCGACGCTCACCGTGCGCGGCACCGTGTACGACGGCGACGGCAACCCGATCGACGACGCCCAGATCGAAGCGTGGCTGCCGGAAGCGGCGGCCGCCGAGGCGCCCAGGCAATCCCGGGCTTCCGCCGTACGCCGACCGGCAAGTCGGGCGAATTCAGCCTGCGCCTGTCGGTGCCCGCGCGTCCCGCCGGCGAACCGGTCGCCTACGTGACCATTTTTGCCCGCGGCCTGACCAGGCACCAGTTCACAGGCCGTGTTCCTCGAGGACGATGCCGCGCTGGCCGGATCGGCTATCCTGGCACAGGTACCGCCGGCACGGCGCGATACGCTCGTCGCGCGCAAGGAGGGCGACGGCACGTATCGATGGGACATCTGGATGCAGACCGACAAAGAGACCGTGTTCTTCGACTACGTATGACGAAGCCGCAATCCTGAAGCCGTCCCGACGCGCTTCCTTATCTGGCCGACATGAGGAGACCGATGGCCGTTTCACTTTTCGACACCCTGTTGAGCACCCCGGACATGATCGCCGCCTTCGACGACGCGGCACTGGTCCAGGCGATGCTCGACTTCGAAGCCGCGCTGGCCGCCGCGCAGGCGGAGGAAGGCCTGCTGCCGCGCGCGGCCGCGCAGGCCATCGGCGCCGCGTGCCGGGCCGACCGCTTCGACGTGGCCGCCCTCGTCGCGGCCGGCCGCAGTTCCGGCACCGTGGCGGTTCCGCTCGTGAAGGAACTGACGCGCATCGTCGCGCAGACGGACCGGGAGGCCGCCGCGCTCGTCCACTGGGGCAGCACGAGCCAGGACGTCCAGGACAGCGCGATGGTGCTGGCCACGCGCACGGCGCTCGGCCTGCTCGACGCCGACCTGGCCGCGTTGTGCGCGCACCTGCTGGCACTCGGCGAAGCCCACCTGGCCACGCCCGTGCTGGCGCGCACGCTGCTGCAGCCGGCGCAGGTGACGGGCTTCGGCTTCAAGGTCGCCGGCTGGCTCGCGCCGCTCGTGCGCGCCCGCGCGCGCCTGCGCGGCGCCGGTGCCGGCGCGCTGCAACTGCAGCTGGGCGGTGCCGTCGGCACGCTCGCGGTGATGGGCGATTCGGGCCCGGCCGTCGCGCGCCGCATGGCGCAGGCGCTGGGCCTGCGCACGCCGTGCGCCGCGTGGCACACGCAGCGCGACGAATGGGTGCGCCTGGGCCTGGAAGTCGCGCTGCTGGCGGGGAGCCTGGGCAAGATCGCGGCCGACCTCGCGCTGATGGCGCAAGGCGAAGTGGGCGAACTGGCGGAACCGTCCGGCGGCGGCCGCGGCGGCTCCTCCGCGATGCCGCACAAACGTAATCCGGTCTCGTCGATGATCGCGCTGGCCGCCGCCACGCGCACCCCGCAGCATGCGGCCGCGCTGCTTGCCGCGATGGGCCAGCAGCACGAGCGCGGCCTGGGCAACTGGCAGGCCGAGCTGGCCGAATGGCCCACCTTGTTCCTGTCCGCCCACGGCGCGCTGCGGGCGCTGAACGACGGCATCAAAGGCCTGGCCGTGGACACCGCGCGCATGCGCGCCAACATCGACGCGCTGCACGGGCTGGTGGCGGCCGAGGCGCTGTCGATCTGGATCGCGGGCGCCATCGGCCGCCCGCCGCCCACGCCGCCGTCGAAGCGATGACGCAGGCGGCCGTCGCGCAACGGCGCCACCTGCGCGACGTGGCGCGCGCCGCCGTCGGCGCCGACCCCGCGCTCGCGCGGCTCGACATCCGCCAGCTCGATGCGCTCTTCGACCCGGTCGCCGCGACGGCGCCCGCCCACCGCCTGGCCAGCCGGCGCCTGGCCGAACTGCGCGCCGACCTGGCCGCGCTCGACACCGACCAATCATGAGCTACGATCCACTTGACCACGACCTGATCCGCGGCCTCGAACAGCGCCGCGCCGTCCTCGGCGACGCCTGGGTCGAGCGCTCGCTGGCGGGCGCCAGCACCTTCACCGCCGACTTCCAGAACCTGATCACGCGCTACGCCTGGCACGACATCTGGGACCGTCCCGGCCTGTCGCGCAAGACGCGCCGCACGATCGTCCTCGCCATCACCGTCGCCCTCGGGCGCTGGGAAGAATACGAGCTGCACGTGCGCGCCGCCTTGCTGGGCGACGCCGACAGCCGGCTCACCCCGGACGAATTGAAGGAAGTGCTGATGCAGTCCGCCATCTATGCCGGCGTACCGGCCGCCAACACGGCGTTCGCGCACGCGACGGCGATCCTGCGCGAGATCGGCCCGCAGATCGGCTACGACCTGGCGCCGGCGTCGCCGCTGGACGCGTCCCACCCCGGCGTCGGCCGCGCCGGCCGCACCCGCAGCACGCCCGCGCTGCACTACAGCGTGCGTGCGCCGCGCAACGGCAAGCGCCCGCGCCACACGATCGTGCTGAGCCACGCGCTCGGCTGCGACCTGACGATGTGGGACGATCTCGCCAACCGGCTTGCGCTGGATTGCCGCGTGATCGCCTACGACCAGCGCGGCCACGGCAGCTCCGATGCGCCGCCCGGTCCGTACACGCTGGGCGACCTCGCGGACGACGCCGCGCGCCTGCTGCGCGAACTGGACACGGGCCCGGTCGTCTGGATCGGCCTGTCGATGGGCGGCATGGTGGGCCAGGAACTGGCGTTGCGCCATCCGGCGCTGGTCGGCGCCCTCGTGCTGGCGCACACGACGTCGGGCTACCCGGACGCCGCGCGCCAGGTCTGGCGCGAGCGCATCGCGACCGTGCACGGGCAAGGCATCGAAGCGATCGCCGATGCCGTCATGGGCCGCTACTTCCACGCGGGGTTCCGGGCCGCGCACCCGGCGACGGTGGCGCGCTTCCGCCGGCGCCTCGTCACGACCGGCGCGGAGGGCTACGCGGGTTGCTGCGCGGCGGTGGGCGGCGTCGACACGACGGCGCGCCTGGCGCTGATCACCGTGCCGACGCTCGTGCTGGCCGGAGAACTCGACCAGGGCACACCGATCGACATGGCGCGCACGCTGGCGGACGGCATCCCGGATGCGCGGCTGCAGGTGCTGGACGAGGCGTCGCACCTCGGCGCGGTCGAGCAGCCTGGCGCGTTTGCGCAGGCGGTGACGGCGTTCGTCGACGCGCTGTGAGGTAAGACGGCAAAACGCGGGCCGGCCGCCGCAACGGCGGCGGCATGGCGCGGTCGGCGACGGCGCATCGGGGCCGCTGCGTCACTCCTCTGCCGCGTCGTCCTTGTTGTCGCGGCCGAGCAGCTCGCTGGACCACTCCTGCCAGGTGCAGTTGGGGCAACGCCGCCACAACAGGACAAGGAAAAACGTCGCGCAGCCAGCCGCGAGCACGACGGCGTGCAGCGAGAGATCCGGTTCGAGGCCGTATAAAAAATCCAGCATGGGGCACCTGCCTTCGCGGCGGCATCATTCATGGCGATACCGCATGATTCCACTGTAGACCAAGCCGGTGGCGGTGTCCAGCGCGCGGCGTGCGCGTGCGTCAGATCGGCTTCAGGAACAGACCGGCGGTGAGCGCGACGCCGATGCACACGATCGCCACGCGCAGCGCCCGCTCGTTCACGCGATGCAGCGCCCACGCGCCCGCCAGCCCGCCGATGACGGCCCCCGCGGCCAGTACGCCGCACTGCAGCCAGTGCAGCTGCGGCGACGCCAGGAACAGCACGACGGCCGACGCGTTCATCACGCCGGCCAGCACGTTCTTGGTGGCGCCCGCATTGCGCGCGGCGAGGCCCGCCATCGTCAGCGCGGCCAGCATCAGGATGCCGATGCCGCCGCCGAAATAGCCGCCGTAGACGGCGATCAGGAATTGCGCGACGCCCGTCGCGACAGGGCCCAGGTGCAAGGCGCCGGCGGCGCCGGGCTTGCGGAAGAAGCTCCCCCATGTGAACACGGCCGTCGCGAACAGCACGAGCCAGGGCACCAGCCGTGCGAAGACGGCCGGCGACGTATGCAATAACAACAGCCCGCCCGCCGCGCCGCCGGCGATGCTCAGCACGAACAGCGCCCAGAACGGCAGGCCGCCCGCACCGCTGACCAGCCGGCGTCCGGCGAACCCCGACGTGATCTGCGCGGGGAACAGCGCGACGGTGGACGTGATGTTCGCGGCCAGCGGCGTCATGCCGGACAGGATCAGCGCCGGCAGCGTCACGAACGACCCGCCGCCGGCCAGTGCGTTCTGCACGCCGGCCCACAGCCCTGCCAGGAAGAGGAGCAGCAGCATCATGATGCGGCTCCGTATTGACGATCGGCGGCGGTGGCTGGACGGTGTGGTGTCGGCATGGTGCGGCCGGCGCACGGGCCGGCGATGAAGTCGGGGAAGCCCATCTTACACCGCCCGCGCGCGCCGGCCCGCGCGCTCAGTGACCGCCCTGCTCCTCGTGCTTGTGCCCGTGGTCGCCGCCGTGTGCCGGCGCCGGCGCCGCGTGCGGCTGCGGCGGCGCGTGCGGGGCCGGTTGCGGATGCGGTGCTGGCTGCGGATGCGGTGCGGGCGGATGCGGTGCGGGCGGAGTGCGGCTGTGGCGCCGGAGGCTGCGGATGCGGCGCCGGCGGCTGCGATGCGGCATGTGGCGCAGGCTGCGGATGCGAAGCCGGCGGATGCGGAGCCGGCGCTGACGGATGCGGTTGCGGTCCGGCGTGCGGTGCTTGCTGCGGATGCGGCGCGGGTGAATACGGATGCGGCGCCGAAGCCTGCGGATGCGCAACCGACGGCTGCGGACGCGGAGCCTGGGCGAGCGGCTGCGCCGCCTGGCCGTGCGCCTCCGGCGGCGCATGCTGCGCACCGTTCGCCGGGCCACGCGCAAACTCGGGGGCCGGCGGCGCATGCAGCGGGCCATTCACCGGCCCGTGCGCAAAGTCCGGTGCCTGCGGACGCGCGCCGGCATGCGGCGCAAGCGGCGCGCCGGGATGCCCCGGCACCACGTCCGGGCGCACGCCCGCCAGCGCCGCAACCGGGCGATCCGGCCGCGGCGCGCGCGCGCCCGGCGGCTGTCCCGCCGCCGGCAAGGGATGGCCGGCGCCCTGGACCAGCCTGGCGGCCGGCGGCTTCGGCGCCGTGTGCGGGTTGCGGCACATGCGACTGCCCGAGCGCGGGGCGCAGCACGCGCAGCGGCGGCACCGGCCCGTGGGCGGCCAATCGCACCCCGGCCGGCCCGGCGCGGGCATGCCATGTGCGCCGTGCGCGGCGTGCGCACCCGCCGGCGCAAACGCGGCGGACGGCAGCGCACGCGTCACGGCGACGCGCTGCATGACGGGCGCCGGCGGCAGCCGTCCGGCCGGCGCCGTGCCGACGCGGGCTTGCGGCAGCGGCCGCGCCTGGGGCGCCGCAAGCACGGGCGCCGCACGCGCCACGCCGGGCGGCAGCAGCAGGCCCGCGCGGCGCGTCGATGCCGCCTGCGCGAACTGCTGCGCGGGCATCGCCACCATCGCGCCGGGCACGTTGCGGTTCACGTCGCGGATATGGGTGACGTTGTTGACGATCTGCGTCTGGCGGATCACCGTATTGCTCACGTTGACGTTCGTGATGTAGGTCGGGCTCGCGTGGTAAGGCGGCCGGTACGCCTCGTGCGGCGCCAGCGGGAACCAGCCGACGCCCGGGCCGGACCGCCCGCCCAGCGTCAGCACCGCGCCGACGAACGCCACCAGCGCGGGCGCATAGACCGGCCTCGCCTGCGCCGGTGCGGGCACCCATGCCCAGGTGTCCGGCGTGCGGATCCAGCGGCCGTAGTGCGACACCGCATACCCGTACGGCTGGTCGTCGATCCAGGTCCAGCCCCACGGATCGACCCACGCCCAGTGGCCGTCGTGGTACGGGGCCCAGTCGCGCGGCGCACGGTCGGGCACCCACACGGTGCCGTAGTCAGGCACGCTGCGCCAGCTGCCGTAGTCGTCGAGATCCTCCGCGCCGACGACGCCCTGCGGCACATAGCGGCGCGCGACGGCGTGCTCGTAGCGCGCATCGGCGTCCCTGCGCCCAGCGGTCGAAATCGTCCGGCGGCACTGGCTGCAGCAGCGCGTAGTTGTTCAGGTCCTGGCCGCCGAAGCGGTAGCCCTGTCCCGGCGCGAGGGCGAGCGACGTGCCGTCCCCATACACGTCGCCGGCGCCGCGCAGCACCGTGACATCGGTCGTGCCGCCGTCCGGCGCGACGGCAAGGCGGTAGTCGCCCAGGCTGGCGCGCCACGAAGGCGAGATTGGGCGTGTCCACCTCCACCGTTTCGCCGTCCGCGAGGCGGCGCACGTGCAGGTCGATGCGGCCCTGAGACACCTGCAGCTGGGTCGTGCGTTCGTCGGCCCCGAGCACGGTCAACAGCGTGCCGGCGTCCATCCGCGCGACGGAAGATACGAACTGGGCTTCGTCGCGCGCGCCGGCGTCCGTCCACAGCCGGTCGCCGGGGACGAGCGGACGGTTGAGCGGCGCCTGGGCCCAGTCGGCCGCGCCGGCGGGCGAAAAGCTGACGGGGCCGGCAAGATACGCGATGCGGCCCACGCGCGCGGGCGGGTCCTGCGCCAGCGCGGGCGCGGCGGCGGCGGCCAGCGCGAGGCCGAATCCGACCGGCCAGGTGAATGTACGTGCGGTCATGATCGATGGTGAACCAGTCAATAATGGCCGATCATAGACCCCGGCGCCGCGCGCGCACGGTACGGTGTCGCGCCGTATTACAGAAGTTTCAAGTGGGTCAGCGCGCGAGGGCCGGATAGGTGAACGCGACGAAGTGCACGGCGTTCAGCGCGAAGTGCGTGAGGATCGCGCCCTCGATGCGCCCGGACCGCAGGTAGGCGGCCGCATTGCCGAGGCCCGCCAGGGTGGCGAACACCACGAGCAGCGCCCCGCCGGGCGCGTGCGCGAGGCCGAACAGCACGGTCGACACGACGACCGCGACGGCCGTGCCGTAGCGCCAGCGGGCCATGCCGCGTGCCAGTCCGCCGAGCAGGAAGCCGCGGAAGAACGCTTCCTCCGTCACGCACGTGATCAAGAGGTTATTGGCGAGGAACCAGGGCGTCAATGCCGTCCACTTGACGTCCGGCCGCACGACGCCGAGCGCCATGCCGGCGCCGAGGACGACGACGAGCGTCGCCAGCAGCACGGGCAGCGTACGGCGCAGCATTGGCAGCCAGGCGTCGCGCGTACGGATCGGCGTGCAGAACACGCCCACCAGCACGATGCCGGCGACGGCCTTGTCGAAGTTCGCGTACAGCATGAACGGGATCGCGCCGGCCGACACCTGCACGCGGTCGGCCAGCATGGGATTGTGGAAACCGGGCAGGCGGTGCAGCGCCAGCAGCAAGGCGCACACGCCCGTCAACACGAGGAGCAGGATGCGCAGCCACGCGCGCTCGCCGGCGCGCGCGCCGAACGCCAGCGCGAGATACGCGGCGATGGCGAGCAGGCCGCGCCAGTCCAGCACCCCGGACGCGAGTCCGGCCGCGCACGCGAGCAGCAGGCCGGCGCACCAGGCCCACTCGCGGTTGCCGCGCACGGACGGCGCCGGCACCCACAGCAGCACGACGGCCAGCGCCAGCGCGCCGAAGGTCGGCACCAGATGCAGGTCGAGCAGCATGGATCAGTGCGCGCGCTTGTGCATCTGCTTGTGCATGCGGCGCAGCGCGAGCCATACGATGCCCGCCACGACGGGCACCAGCACGCCCGTGAGCATGTCCGGATTGACCGGGACGCCTATGCTTTTCAGCCCCTTGCCCGCATACCCGAGCAGGCCCACGACGTAGTACGAGATCGCCGCCACCGACAGGCCTTCGACGGCCTGCTGCAGGCGCAGCTGCTGGGCGGCGCGGCGGTCCATCGACTGCAGGATCTGGCGGTTCTGGTTTTCCTGGACGATCGAGACGCGCGTGCGCAGCAGGTCGTTGACGTTGGCGATGCGGCGCGCCAGCGCTTCCTGGCGCGCCGCCGTCGCCTCGCAGGTGTTCATGGCGGGCGTGAGGCGGCGGTCCATGAATTCCTCGACGGTCGGCACGCCTTCGATGCGGGCCTCGCGCAATTCCTCGATGCGCGCCTTCACGAGGCGGTAATACGCTTTCGACGCCGAGAAGCGGTAGCCGTTGTCGAGCGAGAGCTTCTCGAGGCGGGCGGCCAGCCGCGTGATCTGTTCGAGCAGGGCCTGGTCGCCGGCCACCGCTTCACCGGCGACCATGCGCTCGGCAAGCAGCGCCAGTTCGGCCTCGATGTCGTCGAGCGCGGCGGACACGGCGCGCGCGGCCGGAGGTCCGAGCAGCGCCATCATGCGATAGGTGTCGATCTCCAGCACGCGCTGCGCCAGGCGGCCGGCCTGCTGCGCGCGCATCTCGACATCGCGCAGCACGAAGCGCGAAAAGCCGTCGGACTGGATCACGAAGTCGGTCCACACCTCGCCGCCCTGCATGACGCGCGAGCCGACCAGGTGGCTGCCGGCGAAGCTCTCCTGCAGCACGGCCGGATCGGCGGCCCCGCGTTCGAGCAGCACGTGGGCGGCGGACGATCAGGTGGCCGTGCAGGCCCAGGATCCACGCCTGCGGCAGGTGCGCGAGCGGCATGCGCGCGAAGGCGTCGGCCAGCGACGGCCCGGGCGCGGCCTTTTCCGTGAACGTGTAGGTGGCGAACTCGGTGTGGCACTCCCACTTGAGGCGGAAGCGGCCGAAGTCGTGGTAGAAGTGATTGGCCGTCACGTTCGGCGCGGCCACCCCGAAATGACCGCACAGCGCGGCCAGCAGCGCGTGCTGGTTCGGGCCGTGCGCGCTGCGCGAGCCCGATTCGCTGGCGCGGTACACGGCCAGGTGGGTGATGGCTTCGGGCGCTTCCAGCCGGAGGAAGGGACGCGAATGGATTTCGGCGGCGAGCGGAATGCGCTGGGCATGGCTCAGGCTCGGGTAGGCGGTCGTCATGGTTCGATTCATCGGCTGTCGGGGTGGTGCCATGCGCGTGATCGGCATGGCAATATTTCCATTGTACATGCGTATGCACACGGGCGTGACAGCGGGGGCCAGGGGCCGACCGTCGCGCCGCGTCCAACTGTTGCGAAATGGCCCGCGCGATCAGCCCACATGACCACTTTGGTCTGACCACTTGCAACATTATCCGGACCAAACTAAGATGCGACCTTGGCAATCGCCTCCACATTTTCCTGGACTGCACACAATGAGAAAAATGCCCGCGCCACCCGATGCGATTGCGACCGAACCGCGACTGTATCGCGTGGTGTCGAGCCGGATCGAAGCGCTGATCCGGGAAGAGAACATCAAGCCGGGCGAACGCCTGCCGGCGGAACGCGACCTCGCCACGAAGCTGGGCGTGTCGCGCACGTCGCTGCGCGAAGCGCTGATCGCCCTGGAGCTGGGCGGCGTCGTCGAAGTGCGCGGCGGCTCCGGCGTCTACGTCAGCGAACAGGCGGCGCCGAAGTCCGCGCGGCCGGCCGCCGGCCCCGGTCCGTTCGAAGTGCTGGCCGCGCGCCGCGTGATCGAAGTCGAAGTCGCGGCGCTGGCCGCGAAGAACGCCACGCCGGCCGCCGTGGACGCGATCCTCGTCGCCGTCGAACAGATGGAACAGAACCAGGACAACCTGGGCGAGAACAGATCGGCCGACCGCGATTTCCACCTCGCGATCGCGCGCGCGGCCGGCAACAGCGCCCTCGTCGGCGTGATCGATTGCCTCTGGGGCCAGCGCGGCAGCCTGTCGCAC